>JAFAFD010000445.1 GCA_023423675.1 Pseudomonadota bacterium
GGTAGTGGGGTGTCAACATTGGTTTAAACATACCAGGTCCCCGACGCCCCGCCACCGCCACCGCCGCCCTTGGCCATCAACAGGATCCAGCCGGCGTAAACTAAAAACCTGGCCACCGATGACATTACGGTAACGGCATCTGAATCGCGTGTCGCATCGATGATCCACAGCGCGCAGCTCGATTAACGCCGCCAACATCATGCCCACGATGATCGCGCCCAGCCCCTTCAGCGGTGCACGCCGCCGCTGCGCTCGAGGAGATGTGGGTGTTCCTTCAGCCGCCCTGCCCAGCTTCTATCTGCGCATGCAGCGCCTGCAGGCGCGCCACCTGGGCGTCGAACACCTGCAGGTCCGCATCCACCAGCGCCGACCAGTCCGGTGCGTGGCCCAGCAGCTGCGCTACCTGTTCCTGCGGCGCGCGGTCGAAGCCTTCGGACAACACGGCCAGATAGCGCTCGCGGAAGCCCTGCGGATCCTGCTGCTCCTGCACGTACAGCTGCACAGCGACGAGACCGGCGAACAGATAGTTGGCCAAGTACAGCGGAGCTTCGTACATCAGCCGCTTGGTTTCCCAGGTGGCACCCAGCGCGGGGTAGCGCTCGGCCATCATGCCGTAGCCGGACAGCACCTTCAGGGTCAGCGCATCGAGATCATCGGCAGTGCCGAGCGTGCCAGCGGCCACGCCCTGGTAGATCGACTGCTCCAGCTGCGCCTCCTCGGAGGCGATGAACAGCTGCAGCACGATGTCATCCAGCAGCGACCTGAGGTAATAGGACTTGGCACGTGGGTCCTGTGCCTGCTGGTACAGCTGGTCGCGGAATTGCAGCTCGTTGAAGATGGCGTAGGCCTCGTTCAACCACGAGGTACCGTTGCGATAGAACGTCGAGACGTTCCCCCGCTCCATCCACTGCCCGTGCACGGCATGCCCAGCCTCGTGCACGACCTCCACGTCGCTTTCCAGCGTGCCACTGCGCTGGCCGACGAACAGCAGCGAGGGCGCGCCAGGGGCTGCGACCGGGAAGGCATCGGCGCTGCGCGGACCCAGCGTCGGGGCCATGTCCATGCGCCGCTGGGCCGGGTCGAGCAGCGCGCGTACTTCACCGGCGTACTCGGGTCCCAGCCCGCGCATCGCGTCGGTGGCGGTATCGCGCACCTGCTCAAGGGTGAGCACCGGCGGAACGAAGCCTGCATCGGGCAGGCTGAGATCCCAGATCTGCGGGTCGGCCATGCCCATATGCTGGGCATGTCGCAAAAGCTCATGCTGGTAGGCACGGCGCTGCGGAGCATGGCGCTGCACGGCGGTCAGGGTTGCCTGCACCGCGTCCGGGTCCAGGCCCATGCGGCGGTAACTGTGCTCGGTGGCACTGCCATCCCCCTGCAGCTGCGAGGCGCGGTCGTTGACCTGCACCAGCGCCAGCAGCGTGCTGGCCATGGCCTCGCGCTGCGACGCCACGCCCTGCCAGTAGCCCTTCCAGCCGGCCTCGCGCAGCGCACGGTCCGGGTGTCGTGACAGCGCCGTGCTGTCCTTGCGGCTGTCCAGCAGCCCGCCGTTGCTGGGGAAGGCCGGATAGCTGGCGTGCTGCAGCAGCTGCCGCTGCAGGCGCGCGAATGCATCCAGAGCCGGGCTCGCCACCTCGTCCACGGCATCTTCCACGCCCGCAGCAGGCGGCGGCGTGGAGCTGCTGGTATTGCCCAGCGCGCGCGTGCGCAGCCAGGCGTAGGGCGCCACCCAGCGCGCGTCGGCCGGTGCATCGACCAGCGCCTTGCGCGCGATACCGGCGGCGTCATCGCACACATCCGCGACGGCGCGCTGCGCCTGCACCGGGCGGGAGTCACGTGCGTTGCGTGCGGCCTGCAGGTGCAGGTAGGCGCGATGACGCTGGCATTCGCCGAGCAGGCGCTCGGCCTGGCGTACGCGCGTAGCGGGGTCCGTCGGGCCGGCATCACGCAGCGTGGCGACCGCAGCAGAGAGTCTGGTGCGTGCCGCCTGCTCGGCCGCCGCGTCGGTGAACCAGCTGCGGTCGTCGGCGTGCAGTGTCTGCGCGCTGAGCGTGCCGGTGGAGAGCAGCAGCACGCTGGCGGTGATCGATCGCATCCTGCGGGTGTTCATGACAGCGTCCTTTGTAGCGTCGAGCCATGCTCGACGGGATTTGTCCGCAGTCGAGCAAGCTCGACTCTACGGCAGAGTCAGATCGATTCGTCTTCACGCTTGACCAGCTGCCAGCACGGCCTGCGGGCGAAGGTGTAGGTCTGCTGGTCGCTGGTGTCGGGGGTGCGCATCTGCACCTGCATCTGGCCATCGGCCAGGGCGGTGACCTGCATCTCGCGGCCGCGACCCTTCAGCGTGGCCGGGTCCGGCATCACCGGCCACTCGACCTCGGCCAGCGCGACGGTGCGCTCAACCGTGGCCGGTTCGGGCTCGGCGCCGGCATCGATGTAGCTGTCCAGCAGCGGATCGGCCGTGGCCGCTTCCTGCAGGGCAATCTCATGACCGAAGTGCGCGAGGAACTCCTCGAAGACCGGGTGGGGGCAGTGCGTGCCTGCATCGGCCGTGGCGGCAACCGGCGCGGCCGGGGCACTGGCAGTGGCGGCCGTGCTGGTCGGGGCCGGCGCCGCAGCTTCGGCCGGTGCGGCCTGTGGCGCGGGCTTGCAGGCCGACAGCGCCAGCCCGAGGGCAAGTGCCAGGGCGGCGTAGTGAAGCTGGTTCAAGGGATCCTCCTGATTCCGGGTCGGTCGCGCGGGTGCCTGGCGCGGGGCAGGCAAGCATAGCCACGGTCGGGTTAACTGCGCTTCCACATCCGTGCGCCGGAACCACCGCGGGCCACGGGGGTAGACTAGCCCGCTCCCGCCCGACCCTGGTTTCCCATGCGCACCTTCCTGCTGGTCATCGGCCTGCTGCTCTCCCCTTTCTCGACCGCGCTCGCCGCAGGCGTGCAGGTGCGCGAGGGCGACCTGCTGTTCGTCACCGCGGGGCACAGCGGCCTGAGTGCGGCCATCGACGATGCCACCGCCACGCAGGGCGCGACCAGCTTCGACCACGTGGCCCTGGTGGCTGCCGGTGCGCATGGCTGGCAGGTACTGCATGCCGATGAAAAGGGCTCGCGGCAGCAGACGCTGCTGGACTTCCAGCGCGATGCGCGCGGCAAGCAGCGGCAGATCGTCGTGTACCGGCTGCGTGCGGCGCCGGCCGGTGCGATCGTCGATGCGGTTGCCAAGGCGCGCACGATGCTGGGCAAGCCGTACAACACGGCCTACGTGTTGAACGAGGACAGCTACTACTGCTCGGATTTCATCGAGCGTGCCTTCCGCGCGCACCATGTGTTCGCGCTGCAGCCGATGAACTTCCGCAACCCGCAGACCGGGGAAATCTCCCAGCATTGGGTGGACCTGTACCGTGGCATGGGCATGGACGTGCCGCAGGGCCTGCCCGGCACCAACCCCAACGACATGGCCGCCAGCGCGGTGCTGGAACGGGTCGGCGTGCTGTAAACCGGCGTGCTCTGAAGAGCGAAGCCCCGCACGAGGCGGGGCTTCAGTGTTCAGACCTGGTGGGAGCCGGGCTCATTCTTCTTCGTCGTTGCCGCCCTGCTGCTGGTTGCGCTGGTTGCGCTGCTGCTGTTCCTGCTGCTGTTGCTGCTGCTGGTCACGACCCTGCTGCTGATCCTGCTGGTTCTGCTGACCCTTCTGGTTCTGCTGATTCTGCTGGTTCTGCTGTGCCATGTCCGTATCTCCGAAGCCACGCGCGGAATGCGGTGGACGGGGCCATCGTCTGCAGCTGCAGGTTAACCACGCGTTGCAACGCAGCTAGGCTGGCGTGCACGGGCTGCGAAAGTGTCCCTCATCCCCTTGCGGCACAAGCCCCTGAAGGATTCATGCTGCCTGTGCATGTGCTCATGCCCGCACGGCAACAGCCGCATTCAGCGGCCACGGCCCGTGTGACGCGCGCATGACGCCCTCATCCCAAGGTCCCATTTGCAGCCGCGCGCAGCGCCGCTATGGTCAGGCGGAGACCCGCCGGAGACGCGCATGGCCCCGCAGACCGCAGTACGCCCTTCCTACGATTACGCCCGCGACCGCTTCGATATCGCGCAGTGGCAGGCCCGGTTCCAGGGGCGCCTGGACGAAGGCCTCAATGCCTGCGTGGAGTGCTGCGACCGCTACTGCGGAAGTGGTCGGCTGGCCCTGCGCTGGATCGACGCACAGGGTGCGCTGCACCTGTACACCTTTGATGACCTGCGCGATGCCGCCGCCCGTGCCGCCCAGGTGCTGCGTGCCGCCGGGGTCGGCCCCGGCGATGTGGTGGCCGGCCTGCTGCCGCGCACGCCCGACCTGCTGGCCACGATCCTTGGCACCTGGCGTCTGGGCGCGGTCTACCAGCCGCTGTTCACCGCCTTCGGCCCCAAGGCCATCGAAAGCCGCCTGAAGACCGGCCACACCCGCCTGGTGGTGACCGACAGTGCGCACCGCGGCAAGCTGGACGAACTGGATGCCTGCCCGCAGGTGGCCACCGTGCTGACGCCCGGCCAGGCATTGCGCGACGGTGACATCGACTGGCGCGCCGCCACCGCGGCGGCAGCACCTGCGCTGGAGCCCGTGCTGCTGCCCGGCGATGCGCTGATGGCGCTGCTCTCGACCTCCGGCACCACCGGCAGCCCCAAGGGCGTGCCCGTGCCGCTGCGCGCGATGATGGCCTTCGCCAGCTACATGGAACTGGCCGTGGACCTGCGCGCCGAGGACGTGTTCTGGAACATCGCCGATCCCGGCTGGGCCTACGGCCTGTACTACGCGGTGATCGGCCCGCTGATGCTTGGCCATGCCACCACCTTCAGCGAAGCCGGCTTCAGCGTGCACGGCCTGAACACGATCATTGGCCAGCTGGGGGTGACCAACCTGGCCGGTTCACCCACCGCGTACCGGCAGATCATTGCTGCCGGCCCCGCCGCCAGTGCCGGCATCAAGGGCCAGCTGCGCGTGGTCAGCAGCGCCGGCGAACCGCTGAACCCGGAGATCGCCCGCTGGTTTTCCGAGCACCTGCAGACCACGGTGCTGGACCACTACGGCCAGACCGAGACCGGCATGGTGGTCAACAACCACCACGCGCTGGCCCACAGCGTGCGTCCGGGGTCGTCGGGCTTTGCGATGCCCGGCTACCGCGTGGCGGTGCTGGACGACCAGGGCAACGAGCTGCCACCGCGCACGCCCGGCATCCTCGCGGTGGACCTGAAGCAGTCACCGATCATGTGGTTCACCGGCTACTACCAGGCGGAGACGCCGGCCATCGCCGATGGCTACTACCGCACCGGCGATTCGGTGGAGTGCGAGGACGACGGCTCGATCAGCTTCATCGGCCGCTCCGATGACCTCATCACCTCCTCCGGCTACCGCATCGGTCCGTTCGATGTGGAGAGCGCGCTGATGGAGCATCCGTCGGTGGCCGAAGCCGCGGTGATCGGCGTGCCCGACCCGGAGCGGACCGAGATCGTCAAAGCCTTCGTGATCCTGCGCGACGGGTTCGAGGGCAGCGACGCGCTGGCGCACGAACTGCAGCAGCACGTGCGCCATCGGCTGTCCGCGCATGCCTACCCGCGCCAGGTGGAGTTCGTGGTGGCGGTGCCGAAGACGCCCAGCGGCAAGGTGCAACGGTTTTTGCTGCGCAAGGCGGAGATCGAGAAGCAGGCGGCGGACTGAGGGTTTCCGGTCGTAGAGTCGAGCTTGCTCGACTGCTTTGGCG
>JAFAFD010000453.1 GCA_023423675.1 Pseudomonadota bacterium
CGGTACCACCACGTGCACGCCCTTGCCGCCGGACAGCCGCACGAAGCTCTGCAGGCCGACCTGCAACAGGCGGTCACGCACATCGCGTGCACCCGATTTCACCGTGGCCCAGCTCACGCCGTCGCCGGGGTCCAGGTCGAACACCAGCCGGTCCGGATGTTCGGGATCCTCGACCGTGGCCCCCCACGGGTGAAACTCCAGGGTGTTCATCTGCACCAGCTGCAGCAGGCCGCGCGCATCATCGATGTAGACGTAGTCCTCGCGGCCGCTCTTCTGTTTCAGCGGTACCGCGTGCACGGCATCACCCAGACCGGGGCCATGATGCTTCTGGAAGAAGCAGGCCTTGCCGACGCCATCCGGGCAGCGCAGCAGCGACAGCGGGCGGCCGGCGATCTCCGGCAGGATCCAGCGCGCCATCTGCCGGTAGTAGTCGGCCACGTCGCCCTTGCTGAGCCTGCGCTGCGGGTAGACCACCCGTTGCGGATGGCTGATGGCCACCGCTGCATCGTCGCCACCCGTGGCCTGCGCCGCGCCCAGATCCTGCGTCTGTTTATCGCTGCGCAGGCGCTTGAAGCTGGCCTGGCGCAGCAGCCCTTCCTTGCCCCAGCCACGGAATGCCACTTCGGCCACCACCACCGGTTTCACCCAGCGCACGCTGGCCGCGCGGAAGGGAACATGCGCGGGCAGCTCCAGCACCGCTTTCTTCACCGCCAGCGGTGCCAGCGCGCTGCTCAGTGCCTTCAACGCCGCATCGTCGAAGCCGGTGCCAACCCGACCCACATAGCGCAGGCCGCCGGCGTCGGGCGTGGCCAGCAGCAGCGAACCGAAGCCGACCCGGCTGCCCTTGGGCGCGGTGTGGCCGACGATGACGAATTCGTCGGTGTCCTCGTGCTTCACCTTCACCCAGCTGCGCGCGCGGGCGTTCACGTAGGGCGCATCGACCTGCTTGCTGACGATGCCTTCGAAGCCGGCCTCGCCGCTGGCGGCGAATACCGCAGGGCCATGGTCGAGCACATGTTCGCTGTAGGCCAGCGTGCCCGGCTCCGGTCCGATCAGGTCCTTGAGCAGGGCCTTGCGTTCCAGCAGCGGCGCGCGGCTGATGTCCACGCCGGCAACGCCGGGCAGATCGAACACGATGTAGCGCAGCGGCTGTTTCGAGCTGCCATCGATGACACGCTGCAGGGCCGCGAAGTCGCTGCGACCCTGCTTGTCGAGCACGACCAGCTCGCCGTCCAGGCGCGCATCACGCACCGGCAGCGCGCGCACGGCCTGGGCGACTTCGGGGAAGTCGTCGGTCCAGTCCAGGCCATTGCGCGAGCGCAGTTTCAGCTCACCGTCGTGCAGGTCGGCCAGCAGGCGATAGCCATCCCACTTGATCTCATGCAGCCAGCGTTCGCCATCGGGTGCGGTGTCGCGGTGATCGGTCAGCTGCGGCTTGAAGCCGCGCGGATACGGATGGTCGCGTGCACCGGCCAGCTTCAGCGCGCGCGCATGCCAGCGTGCGTCTGCCTTGCGGGGCGCGGCGCGCGTTGCCTTTTTTGCCTTCTTTGCTGCGGCCCTGGGTGCGGGCATGGCGTTCTCCAGAAGATCATCGGCCTCGGCGTCGCGCGCGTCGGCATCGTCACGCTTGATCAGCAGCCACTGCACCTGCCGCCCCTTCATGGCCGTGCGCACCAGCTTCCAGCCGCCACTCAAGCGCTGCCCGTGCAGCACGAAGTCGAGCTTGCCATCGGCCAGCGCCTGCAGCGGGTCGCCTTCGCAGGCCCAGCTGCCATGGTCGAACACCTGCACGTGGCCTGCGCCGTAATGACCTTCGGGAATATCCCCTTCGAAGCCGGCGTAGGACAGCGGATGGTCCTCCACTTCCACCGCCAGGCGCTTCTCGCCCACCCGCAGCGACGGGCCCTTCGGCACCGCCCAGCTCTTCAGCACGCCGTCCATTTCCAGGCGGAAATCGTAGTGCCGCGAGCTGGCATGGTGCAGCTGGATGACGAACTGCGGGCGCCGCTTCGGGTTGCCCGCGGCCGGGCCATCATCCGGCTCCGGCGTCTGCCCGCTGCCACCGCCAAGACGGCGCTTGCGGCGGTACTGATGCAGCGACATGGCTCAGCCTGCCTTGCGGCGCGGTGCGGCCTTCTTCGTCGCCTTGGCGGCCTTGCCGGCGGTCTTCTTCGTGGCTTTCTTCGCAGCCTTCTTCGCCGGTGCCTTGCGCGTCGCGGTCTTCTTCGCCGGCGTGCGCTTGTTGGCATCCAGGCTCTTCTGCAGCAGCGCCATGAAGTCCACCACGTTGGTGCTGGCATCCTCGCGCGCCACCGGCTCCTCTTCCACCTGGGTGGTGCCACCCTTGGCCTTGATGCGCTTGTTCAACACCTGCTGCAGGCGCTCGCGGAATTCATCGTGGTATTGCGTGGGATCCCAGTCACCGGCCATCGATTCGATCAACTGTTCGGCCATCGCGGTTTCCTTGCTGGTGATCCTGTAATCGGAAAGACTGCCGGTAGGCAGTTTGTAGTCCTCCGGATCGACCAGTTCCTGCGGGTAGCGCAGGATCATCAACACCAGTGCCTCTTCATTGGGCATTACTGCACAGAGATATTCGCGCGTGCGCACGACTACCCGGGCGATACCCACTTTGCCTGTGCTGCGCAGCGTCTCGCGCAACAGCACGTAACCTTTCTCGGCCTTTTTGCCCGGCACCAGCAGGTAGGGCTTTTCGAAGTAGCGGGGATCGATCTGCGCGGCGTCGACAAACGATTCCACCTCCACCGTCTCATGGCTCTCCGGCGCGGCCGAGCGGATGTCGCCTTCTTCCAGCACGACGTAGCTGCCCTTGTCGTACTCGAAGGCTTTGACAATGTCCTTCCACGGCACTTCCTCGCCGGTATCGGCGTTGACACGTTCGAAGCGGATCGGCTTGCGGTCGCGCGAATCGAGCATGCGGAACTGCAGGTCGACCTTGCGTTCGCCGGACATCAGCGAGACCGGCACGTTCAGCAGGCCGAAGGAGAGGGTACCAGTCCAGATCGGGCGGGCCATGGGCGTACCTGAGCAGTCAGCATGGGCACCCAGCTTCGGTGGCCCGCCGTGAAACGACCGTGTCGGGCGCGTGGAGGCGGAATGGCCGCCACTACTGCAGCAACGGCCTCACGGCGGTGGCTGGAATGTGGTCCAGGGCGCGCCAGGCATCCTCCACCACGGGCCACGCCTGCGCCCAATCCAGGCGTGACTGCCCTCGCATCTGATCCCAGTGCGCGGCCAGCTCCTCGCACGTATCCACATCACCTCCGCGGGGCCAGTCGGCCGCATGGGTAGTCAGGGCGAAGGCGTAGACCGGGCACAGGTCACGCCAGTTGCGCTGGCCGTGGCCACGACGCGCCTCATAGTCAGTCAGCATGTATTGCAGATAGTCCTGCGCCACCGCTTGCGGATCCGGGTGGCGGCGGGATCCCCGTTTGGGGCTGCGCGCTGACAACGGGTCCAGCAGCGCGTTGAAGACGGTCGGTGCGGGTCGTTCCAGGCGGGCCATGGCGGGGTCCTGCATCAGTGTCTGGGCTGGCAGGGATACGCGCCACGCTGTTATGCACCGGTGACAGAGGTGTTCATGACGCGGGGTTCGCGGTGGCTTTACCTCCACAAGAGTTAAGTGGACGTCCCGCCCAGCGAGAAATGACCGCCATGAACCGAGATACCTCCCGTGACCCGCTGCGCGAAACGACACCGCCCGTGGCTGGCGAGCAGCGCGCCAAGCACGACAATGATGAAGCCGATTTCCGCGGCACCGGCGCCCCCTTCGTCGATGCCGGAAATCACCCGGTGCATCCCGACCCGCGTAGTCCGCAGGCCGCGCAGCAGGACGACCCGCGTCTGCCAGTGAAACGCGAGGTTGAACAGGCGGCACTGGACAGGAAGGACTGTGGCGACCGGAACCGCGGCGGCCAGGAGAGCCCGCTCAAGCGCCGCGAGCGCAAGCAGCATGCCAGTGACAACCAGGACCAGGCCTTGGAAGAGACGTTTCCGGCCAGTGACCCGACCTCACCCTTCGTACCGGCCAAGGCGCCGGATTGAGGCCGCTGGCGCCAGTGGAGCCAGCGTAGCGCGGGCGCGGTGTCTTA
>JAFAFD010000481.1 GCA_023423675.1 Pseudomonadota bacterium
TTGGCCTTGATCAGGCCGGTGATGACGTCCACCGACGGGCGCTGGGTCGCCAGGATCAGGTGGATGCCGGCCGCACGCGCCTTCTGTGCCAGGCGCGCGATCAGCTCTTCCACCTTCTTGCCGACGATCATCATCATGTCGGCGAATTCGTCGATGAAGATGACGATGAACGGCAGCGTCTCCAGCGGGCGCGGGGCTTCGCCCAGCTCCGGGTTCGGCTTGAACAGCGGATCCATCAGCGGCTGGCCGGCGTCCTGGGCGTCCTTCACCTTCTTGTTGAAGCCGGCCAGGTTGCGCACGCCCACCGCGCTCATCAGCTTGTAGCGGCGCTCCATCTCGGCCACGCACCAGCGCAGGCCGTTGGCGGCCTCCTTCATGTCGGTGACCACCGGCGCCAGCAGGTGCGGGATGCCCTGGTAGACGCTCAGTTCGAGCATCTTGGGGTCGATCATCAGCATGCGCAGGTCTTTCGGCGAGGCCTTGAACAGCAGGCTGAGCACCATGGCGTTGACCGCCACCGACTTGCCCGAGCCGGTGGTACCGGCCACCAGGAGGTGTGGCATGCGCGCCAGGTCGGCCACGGTCGAGCGACCGGCGATGTCCTTGCCCAGCGCCAGAGTCAGCACGCTGGCCGACTTGTCATACTCCTTCGAACGCAGCAGTTCGGAGAGGTAGATCATCTCGCGGGTGACGTTGGGGATTTCCAGGCCGATCACCGACTTGCCCGGAATGACGTCGACCACACGCACCGACTTCACCGACAGGCCGCGGGCGATGTCCTTGTCCAGCGAGCTGATCTGGCTGACCTTGATGCCCGGTGCCGGTTCGATCTCGAAGCGGGTGATCACCGGGCCGGGATTGGCGCCGACCACCTGCGCGTCGATGCGGAAATCCTTGAGCTTGAACTCGATCTGCCGAGACAGCGCGTCCAGAGTGTCCTTGTCGTAGCCAACAGGCTGCGGCTTCGGATCATCCAGCAGGGCCAGCGGCGGCAGGTCCGAACCATCGCCATTGACGCCACGGAACATCGGGATCTGCGTGTCGCGCTTGGCCCGATCGCTCTTCTCGATCACCGGCTCCGGGCGCGGCTCGATCTTCACCGGCTCGCGCTTGGCGCGCACTTCGGCATCGGCCTTGCGCACTTCCTGGCGCTCCTCGCGCATGGCGCGGGTCTGCTGCCACTCGGTGGCCTGCTCCTTCTTGCGTTCCAGCAACGGCGCCAGCGACATCACGCCACGGCCGATTTTCTCCATCACCGCGAACCACGACAGGCCGGTGGCCAGGGTGATCGAGGCCAGCAGCAGCACCAGCACGAACAGGTTCGCACCCAGCGCACCGAAGCCGACAGTGAGCGAGTTGCCGACCAGTTTGCCGAGGATGCCGCCCGCGCTGGACACGTCGCCACTGAACAGGCGCACATGCAGGAAGCCGGTACCGGCGATCAGGAAGCCGACCAGACCGACCAGGCGCAGGGCCGGATCGAGATCGTTCTCGCCCTTGCTCTCACGCTTCAGGCCAAACATGGCGATCCACGCCAGTGCGCCGAGCACGACCGGCAGCAGGAAGGCGATGTAGCCGAACAACTGCAGCAGAACGTCGGCGATCCACGCACCGGCGCGGCCGCCCATGTTGTGCACGGGCGCGACGACGCTGCCGGTGTGCGACCAGCCCGGATCACTGGCTGAATAGGTGAACAGGCTGGCGGCCAGATACAGCAACGCCGGCGCGATGGCGATCAGGCCCAGGTCGCGCCAGAGGCGCTGACGCCGGGGATTGTCGGTCGTGGCCGCTGCCGCCGAGCGACGCGACGCCTTCTTGTCGTCGGACTTGGAGCGTTCGGGCACCTGCTTCGCCACCTTAGACCATACCTTTGGAATGCGCTGTTAGTGTTTGATAATAAACGACACGGCGTCAGTTTTCAGTCACGGGGGCCATCCAGGGTGCCGACAGGCGCCAAAACCACCCGTGGGTGACGGCGTTCTGTTCATCGGCTTGAATCACCCCGCCCCAGCCGCCACTCTATGACCTGCCGAGGATGCTGCGCAAACATCGCCAGCGCCTTGTCCCATCTACCTTTTCGCGAGTTTACATGAGCACCAGCCTGCCCTCCCGCCACCAGCGCCTCGTCATCCTCGGTTCCGGCCCGGCCGGTTGGACCGCCGCCGTCTACGCCGCCCGCGCCAACCTGAAGCCGGTCGTCATCACCGGCCTGCAGCAGGGTGGCCAGCTGATGACCACCACCGAGGTGGACAACTGGCCGGGTGACGCCCACGGCCTGATGGGCCCGGACCTGATGGCGCGCATGCAGGCCCACGCCGAGCGCTTCGAGACCGAGGTCATCTTCGACCACATCCATACGGCCGACCTGTCCCAGCGTCCGTTCAAGCTGATCGGCGACAGCCACGAGTACACCTGCGATGCGCTGATCATCTCCACCGGCGCCACCGCCAAGTACCTGGGCATCCCGACCGAAGAGACCTTCAAGGGCCGCGGCGTCTCCGCCTGCGCCACCTGCGACGGCTTCTTCTACCGTGACCAGGATGTGGTCGTGGTCGGCGGCGGCAACACCGCTGTCGAAGAAGCCCTGTACCTGTCCAACATCGCCCGCAAGGTCTACCTCGTCCACCGCCGCGACACCCTGAAGGCGGAAAAGATCATGCAGGACAAGCTGTTCGCCAAGGTGGCGGCCGGCAAGATCGAGACCGTCTGGCATCACCAGGTGGAAGAAGTGCTGGGCAACGATGCCGGCGTGACCGGCGTGCGCGTGAAGTCGACCCTGGACGGCAGCACCCGCGATATCGATGCCCACGGCTTCTTCGTGGCCATCGGCCACCACCCGAACACCCAGCTGTTCGACGGCCAGCTGGCCATGAACAACGGCTACCTGGAAATCCGCTCGGGCCTGGGCGGCAACGCCACCCAGACCTCGGTGGAAGGCGTGTTCGCTGCCGGCGACGTGGCCGACCAGCACTACCGCCAGGCGATCACCTCGGCCGGCTTCGGCTGCATGGCCGCACTGGACGCCGAGCGTTACCTGGATGCGCAGGGCAAGGCCAGCTGAGGCTTTGAACTTCCGGCTGTAGAGTCGAGCCATGCTCGACTGAGGAAAACGGGCGCGAAACAGTCTGTGTAACAAGCAGCTGAACCGGTCGATACAAACAACGCCCCGTCAGGGGCGTTGTTTGTTTTTACGGGTCAGGCGAGTAGCGTCCGCCTCATTTCCTGCGCCCCGAGCATCGCCATGCCTCGCTTGAGGTTCCAGACCGTGGTTGCGATTGCCATTTCCGCTGCCGCCCCGGCCAATCCGCGCATCAGCAGCCGCGGATGACCAA
>JAFAFD010000085.1 GCA_023423675.1 Pseudomonadota bacterium
CGCATGGCGTGGATCTACCCGTCCTGCAGCACCACCTGCGCGGCATTGTGCCCCGGTGCACCGGTCACGCCGCCGCCGGGATGGGTACCCGATCCACACAGGTACAGCCCCGGCAGCGCACCGCGATAGCCGGCCTGTCCGACCATCGGCCGCGCCGAGAACAACTGGTTGGCACTGAGCGCGCCGTGGAAGATATCGCCGCCGACCAGGCCGAAGGTCCGCTCCAGATCCAGCGGTGACAGCACCTGCCGGCCGAGTACGCTGGCGGCGAAGCCCGGTGCATGGCGGTCGACGGTGGCGATCATCAGGTCGGCCACCTCGTCCCGATGGTCATCCCAATGCCGCCCACCGGGCAGCACCGGCGCCACGTGCTGGCAGAACAGGCTGGCCACATGCTGCCCGGGCGGGGCCAGCGAATCGTCCTGCGTGCTGGGAATCAGCATCTCCACGATCGGTTCGCGCGACCAGCCATCGCGCCGTGCGTCCAGCCACGCGCGGTCCATGTAGTCCAGGCTGGGCGCCATGATGATGCCGGCGCTGAGGTGGTCGCCGGGCCGGGCAGGGCGCGGAAATCCGGCAGCCGCGACAGTGCCACGTTCATCCGGAACGTACCCGAGCCGCAGCGCCACTGCGCCATCCGCTCGCGCGTCGCCGGCGGCACCTGCGTTGGCTCCAGCAGCTGTTCGTACAGCAGCTTGGGATTGACGTTGGCGACCACCGCACGTGCGCGCAGCGTTTCGCCGCTGCTCAACTCCACACCGGCCACGCGCCCCTGCTCGACCAGCACGCGCCGCACGCCGGCATCCACGCGCAGCTCGGCACCGGCCTCGCGCGCGGCCGCCGCCATCGCCTGGCTGATCGCGCCCATGCCACCGATCGCGTGGCCCCAGGCACTTTTCACGCCGTTGCACTGGCCGAACACGTGGTGCAGCAGCACATACGCGCTGCCTGGCGTGTACGGGCTGGCGAAGTTGCCGACGATGCCATCGAAGCCGAACAGTGCCTTGATCGGTTCGCTCTCGAACCAGCGGTCCAGGTACTCGGCGGCCGACAGGGTGAACAGGTCCAGCAGCTCCTGCCGCAGCGACGCATCCAGCGTGGCCAGTTCGCGGCCGAGGCGGCCCATCTGCCACAGCGCGGGCAGGGCGCGCCATCCGCCGGCCACGCCGAGGTCAGGCGGTGCACGCAGCGCCCATGCACGCAGCACGTCGGCAAAGATCTCCAGCCGCGCTTCGTACTCGGGCAGCCGTTGCGCATCGCGCTCGGAGAACTTCGCCACCTCGGCCTGGGTGCGGCCCGGTGCCGACAGCAGATAGCGGCCGTCGTCCAGCGGCAGGAAGTTGTTGGCCGGCCGGTTGATGATGCGCAGGTCATGCGCGTGCAGCTGCAGGTCGTCGATCACCTTCGGCTGCAGCAGCGACACGGTGTAGGAAGCCACCGAGTTGCGGAAGCCGGGATGGAACTCCTCGGTGACCGCCGCACCGCCCAGCACGCCGCGGCGCTCCAGCACCAGCACCTTCTTTCCGGCTTTCGCCAGGTAGGCGGCGCAGACCAGTCCGTTGTGGCCACCACCCACGATGATCGCGTCCCAGTGGTTCATGCGCCGGCAATCGCCGCTTCGATGGTGGCGATGTCGATTTTCTTCATCGGCATCATGGCGTTGAAGGCGCGCTTTGCCAGCGCCTTGTCCGTGCTGGTCACCGCGTCGATGAGCATGCGCGGGCTGATCTGCCACGACACGCCCCAGCGGTCCTTGCACCAGCCGCAGTCGCTTTCCTGGCCGCCGTTGCCGACGATGGCGTTCCACAGCCGGTCGGTCTCGGCCTGGTCTGCAGTCTGGATCTGGAACGAAAACGCTTCGCTGTGCTTGAACGCCGGGCCGCCGTTCAGGCCGACGCAGGCCACGCCGCAGATGGTGAACTCGACGGTGAGCACCGCGCCCTCCTGGCCGGCCGGGTAATCGCCCGGCGCGTGGTGCACGGCGGTCACCGCGCTGTCGGGGAAGGTGTTGGCGTAGAAGGTGGCGGCATCCAGCGCATCCTTGTCGTACCACACGCAGATGATGTTCCTGACGGTCATGATCGGCTCCGCAACGGGCGAAGGCGCAGCGATAGCACGGGCGGTGTTAATGCGGGATCGTGCTGCACTGCAGGACCGCGCTACCATGCGATGGCAGAGCAGTTCCCTTCCATCGCAGTACGACAAGGACGACGCGTGAAGATCCTGATCCTGGGCGGATATGGGGTATTTGGAGGGCGCCTGGTGCAGCTGCTGGCGGACCTGCCGCAGCTGGAGCTGCTGGTAGCCGGGCGCACCCTGGCGGCGGCGCAGGCCTTCTGCGCGGACTACCGCGGCGAAGCGCGCGTGCGGCCGCTGCGGGTGGACCGGCAGGCGCTGGCGCCGACCCTGCTGGCCGAAGGGCCCGATCTGGTGATCGATGCGTCAGGTCCCTTCCAGGAGTACGGCAGCCAGCGCTATGCGGCCATCGAGGCCTGCATCGCCGCCGGCATCGATTATCTGGATTTCGCCGACGCCGCCGACTTCGTGTTCGGTGTCTCGCAGTTCGACGCGCAGGCGCGCGCGGCCGGCGTCTACGTGCTGTCCGGGGTCAGCAGCTTCCCGGTGCTGACCGCCGCCGTGTTGCGGGTGATGGCCACGCGCATGGACATCGTCAGCGTGGAAGGCGGTATTGCGCCGTCGCCCTACGCCGGCATCGGCCTGAACGTGATGCGCGCGGTGGTCGGTTATGCCGGGTCACCGGTGAAGCTGCGTCGCGGCGGGCGTGATGGCCACGGCGTGGGCCTGGCCGAAAGCCGCCGCTTCACCGTGGCGGTGCCGGGCCGGATACCGCTGCGCAACCTGCATTTCTCGCTGGTGGACGTGCCCGACCTGCAGGTGCTGCCGCCGGAGCACCCCACGCTGACCGATATCTGGATCGGCGCCGGCCCGGTGCCGGAGATCCTGCACCGCATCCTCAACCTGCTGGCCAAGGCCCGCCAGCACCTGCGCCTGCCGTCGCTGGAACCGTGCTCGCGGCTGTTCTACACCGTGCTGAACCTGATGAAGTTCGGCGAGCATCGCGGCGGCATGATCGTGCGCGCACTCGGCGTGCGTGATGGCGCGCCGGTGCGGCAGAGCTGGCACCTGCTGGCCGAAGCCGATGACGGTCCCTACATTCCGTCGATGGCCATCGAGGCGCTGATCCGCAAGCTGCTCGGCGGCGAACGGCGGGCGCCGGGCGCGCGCCCGGCAACGCATGCGCTGGAACTGACCGACTACGACCAGGTGTTTGCCGGCCGCACCATCCATACCGGTTTCCGCCAGGACATGCCCGGCGCCAGCCTGTACCAGCGCGTGCTGGGCGACGCCTATGCGAAGCTGCCGCCGGCCGTGCAGGCCCTGCATGCGCCGGGTGCGGCGCGGTGCTGGCAGGGCAGGGCGCAGGTGCAGCGGGGCAGTGGCCTGCTGTCGCGGCTGCTGGGCGTGGTGTTCGGTTTCCCCGCTGCGGGCGAGCAGGTGCCGGTCAGCGTCGCCTTTGCACCGGAGGCGGGCGGTGAGCGCTGGACGCGCACGTTTGCCGGACGCCGTTTCTCCTCGTTGCAGACCGAAGGCCGTGGCCGCAACGAGGCGCTGCTGGTCGAACGCTTCGGTGCCGTGTCGGTGGCGCTGGCCGTGGTGGTCGAGGGCGGGCGGCTGCAGCTGGTGCCGCGCCGCTGGTCGCTGCTGGGCATCCCGCTGCCGCGCCCGCTGCTGCCGGGCGATGACAGCTTCGAGTATGAAGTGGATGGACGTTTCGTCTTTGACGTGGAGATCGGTGCGCCGCTGGTCGGCCGCATCGTGCATTACCGGGGGGCGTTGGAGCCGGCGTAAGGTCTAGCGCATGCGCGCATGTGGCGGATGTGTCGGAATCGGAACGATGCTTTGTCGCTTCGGACGCTTTACGGCGCGCGTCGCCAACTCTCGGTTGACGTATTTCCCCTGTCGTGAGGCGGTCTGGGCAGCGATGCGGGTGGGCGCATGACCTGCTGTAACCTCAGTATTTTCAAGCGCGTGGCGTAGGGTGTGGCCTACGCCGGACACTACGTGGTGACGTATTTCGCCCGATTCATCACCGGTTGCAGCACTGCCTTACGCGCTGGACCCATGCCTATAACTCTCCGGCAGTCCCATCACCGGAGAGAGCTTCATGGCATTTACATCCGCTCATCGTGTACTGAAGCGCAGCGCGCTTTCAGCAGTGTTGTTTTCCATCGTCGGCAGCGTCGCTGCGCAGAGCACCACCGGCACGTTGCATGGCACCGCGGCCGGTTCCGAAGGCGCGACCGTCGTCGCCCAGAGCGACAGCGGCCTGAAGCGGACGGCCGCCGTCGATGCGCAGGGACGCTACAGCTTCGGCGCGCTGCCGGTGGGCCGCTACAGCATCAGCCTGCAGCGCGACGGACGCATCCTCGAACAGCGCGATGACGTGCAGCTGCGCGTGGGCAGCGGTACCGAAGTGAGCTTCGCTGCCCATGGCCCGGCCACAACGCTGGAAGCAGTCAATGTCACCGCGGCGAACCTGCCAAAGATAGATGTGAGCCACACCGTCTCCAAGTCGGTCATCACCTCCGAGCAGCTGGACGTGCTGCCGCTGGGGCGCAGCGCTGAAT
>JAFAFD010000058.1 GCA_023423675.1 Pseudomonadota bacterium
GCGCAGGACAGCGCACACGAGCAAGGCGCCATCGAGCACCATGGAGGGGATTTTGCGTGTCCTGCCCCGCATGGCCCCTCGCCTCAACGCCATGACACGGAGGCGCCGTACGGGGAAAAAAATGGAACCACGGACCCGCCGGTTACAATGGCGGTTGTTGATTCATTTTGAGGTACTTGCTGATGTCTTCTGCTCCCGCTTGCCCGCAGTGCACCCTGGAAAACACCTATGCCGATGGCGCGCTGTGGATCTGCGCCGACTGCGGTTTCGAGTGGACCGCCGAGGAGGGCACCGGCACCTCCCTCGTCGTGCGTGACAGCAACGGCAACACCCTGCAGGCCGGCGACACGGTCACCGTCATCAAGGACCTGAAGGTCAAGGGCTCGTCCATCCCGCTCAAGCAGGGCACCGTCATCCGCAACATCCGCCTGGTCGAGGACGATGCCGAACACATCGAAGGCAACTCCGACAAGATCAAGGGCCTGGTGCTGAAGACCTGCTTCCTCAAGAAGGCCTGAGCCGCGCTCAGCGGCGCGCCTGCGGCGGGCGCTGGCGCGACAGGCCATCCAGCTTGGCCTGGTAGCGCTGCTGGTTGACGCTGCCACCCAGCGAACGTGCCCGCGTCAGTTCGCGATCGGCACGGGCCAGCTGGCCCGAGAGGAAATACGCGCGCGCCAGCCCGAAATGGAACTGGTGCGCGTTGTCGTACAGCTGCACCGCGCGCCGGTAATAGCGGATCGCCGTGGCCAGGTCACCGTTGCGCTCGGCGGCAGCACCGGCCATGTACTGCGCGAACGGGTCGTCGCGCTGCACCGCCTTCAAACGCTGCTCCAGCGCCTGCGCCTGCGTCACCAGGCCCAGGCGGCGATACAGCACGCTGGCGTTGATCAGCGCCGAATCCTCGCGGTCATCCAGGCGCAGCGCATTCTCCAGTGCGGCGCGCGCACCCGCGAGATCACCGTCGCGGCTGTCGAGGACGCCGAGGTTGTTCCAGGTCGGCGCGAAATCCGGTGCACGCGCCAGTGCCGCAGTGAAGAACGCGCGCGCCCCCACCTTGTCGCCCGCGGTCATGCGCTCGGCGCCGCGGTTGTTGTAGAAGTGCGCCAGTGCGCGGTCCAGCGAGATCGGGTGCGGGCCGCGGCGGTCGTAGAGGATGTTGCGGTCGAGGTCGACGGTCCCGCCGCGCCCATCCACCATGATCCCCACGTTGACGTGCCCCACGCTGTAGACCACGCCCTGTTCCTGGTCCTGGTACCAGGACACCACGCGATCTACCTCCTGCACGCGCGCCTGGATGCCGGCTTCGCGCGCCAGGGTGGCGAACAGCAGGGTGAACGCCAGGCAGTTGGCCTGGCGCTTCTGCCAGATTTCCGTGAGCGTGTAGGTCGCCGTCGGGTCGTACTGCAGGTCCAGCGCCTGCGCACCGAAGATCATTTCGGCCAGCGCCTGCAGGCGCTGCTCGCGCGAGCTGTGGCGGGCGATCACACGCGTCTGCAGCATCTGCCGCAGCGGTGCGGGAATGGCCAGCACCTGCTCCGGTGTCGGCACGCTGGCCACCGCAACCGGTGCGGCCGGCGCCACCTGGGGGGCGGGTGGTGGAGGATCCTGGGCCAGGGCGGCTGACGCGCCCACGGCAGCCAGCAAAGGCGCAAGGCAACAAGCGGCAAGACGGCGCATGGCAGTTTCCTGCGGCGGCGGGTAGGCCCGCCTGCCAGCAGTGTAGACCCGCGCGGGTGGGCCGGCATCAACCATTTGTCGGCCGTCCGCGTTCATCCACATGCGGTGTGGACCAGCCCGCGGCAAAGCTGTGGACAACCCCTTGCCAGCCTTGCCAGGCGGGCGATGTGAGCGGTTGGTGAGAAATTGTCCAGCTTGCCCGCGGCGCCTGTGGGCGGGATGATCCCTGCATGGACTTCGCCCCGATCCCGCTTGCACCGGCGCAGTGGCAGACGCTGCAGGATGCCTACGCCACGCCGCCGCGCGCCTACCACCACTTCGGCCACGTGCGCGCGGTGCTGCAGCACTGCCAGGACGTCGCGGCCGGGCCGGGCTGGCAGCAGCCCGCCGAGGTGTATCTGGCGGTGCTGTACCACGACGCCATCTACCAGGCAGGGCGCAGGGACAACGAAGCGCGCTCGGCCGAGCTGGCGCGCAGGGCCATCGCGCATGCGCCGGAGCTGTCGGGCATCGATGCAGCGCGGGTGGAGCAGCTGATCCTGCTGACCGCGCGCCACGGCGAACTGGGACCGGACGACGTGGATGCCGAAGCGGCCCTGTTCCTGGATTGCGACATGGCCATCCTGGCGGCCCCCGAAGCGGTGTTCGCCGCCTACGACCGCGGCGTGGCCGAGGAGTACCAGGGCGTGGTGCCGGGCTTCCTGTATCGTGCCGGCCGCCGTCGCTTCCTGCAGGGCCTGCTGCGCGCGCCACGCATCTTCCTCAGCGACTTCTTCCACCAGCGCCTGGATGCGGCGGCGCGCGCCAACCTGCAGCGGCAGCTGGACGCCTGAGCGGGACCGTTACACTGGGCGCCTGTCTGCAACGCCGTGCCTGCCCGTGACCAACCCCGTGTCTGTGCCTGATCCCGATCCGCGTCCGCTACCGCCGGAAGAGCCCGGCCCCAACGAGTGCTGCGGCAGCGGCTGCCCGCTGTGCGTGCTCGACCTGTATTCCGACGAGCTGCAGCGCTACCGCAAGGCGCTGGCCGAATGGAAGGCGCGGCATCCGCAGGAGGTGTCATGACGCGCGCGCGGCCGGCGGCATTGCTGGCCTTGGTCGCGTTGCTGCTGTTCATCGCCACGGCGCTGTGGACCCAGTTCGCGCGCACCGACCTGGACTGGGTGCAGACCACCCTGAGCATCTACCTGCACGGCCCCTGGGGGCTGGCCCTGCGCAGTGCCTATTGCCTGCTGGCGCTGGCCATCGCCGTGCTCGGCATCGCGCTGTACCGGCACAGCACGGGGCCGCGCCGCAGTGCCGCCGCACCGCTGCTTTTCACGGTGGCCGCGCTCGGCCTGGCCACCGTGTCCATCGGCGACAGCTGGCTGCCCGAGGCGACGCCACTGCTGGCGCCGCTGGTGCATGGCGTGGCTGCGAACACCGCCTTCCTCTGCGCCAGTGTCGGCATGCTGCTGCAGGCGTGGTACCTGCGCCGCGAGCCGGGCTGGCAGCGCAGTGCGGCCCTGCTGTGGGGCTGGGCGTGGCTGGCCTTCGCACTGTTGTGGCTGCACGTGCTGTGGCGGGCGGGCCCGCCGCGTGGGCTGGGCCAGAAAACGGTGATCGTGGTGATCGTCGGCTGGCTGCTGTGGCTGGCGGTGGCGATGTACCGGCGGGGCAGCCGCAGCGCCTCCCGCTGAACCGCCAACGGCCTGCACGGGTACGTGCCGTGCACGCGGTGGCGGCGTATCGTGTGCGCATTCCACCGGGGATGCGATATGAAGCGTGCAGGGCTGGGCAGGGCAATGGGTGTGGTGCTGGCGCTGGCCGCGTTGCCGGCCATGGCGGCGGCGAACGTGCAGCAGTTCAGCCACGGGCGCTTCGACCAGATACCGGTGCACATGCCGGCAGGAACCCCGCAGCGGGTGGTGATCTGGTTCCATGAGCCGACCGCCGGTGGCGATACCAGCCGCCTGCCGATCGAGGCCCTGCGTGCCGATGGCGCTCTCGTTGCCGCCGTGGACATCAGCCACCTGCGTGGCGTGCTGAAGCGCGAAGGCAATCCGACCTGTTCGTTCGGTGCCGGCGACGTCGAGAATTTCTCGCGCTGGCTGCAGGCCTCGCTGCACCTGCCGGGTTATCACCTGCCACTGGTTGGCGGTGATGGCGAGGGTGCGGAGATGGCCTACACGCTGGCTGCGCAGGCCGATACGCAGGTCTTTGCCGGCCTGCTGACCACCGGCTTCTGCCCTGGCCACAGCCACGAGCGCATGGTCTGCGGCGATGGCGTGAAGCACAACCGGCTGCAGCCGGCCGAACTGAATTTCCCGTGGCTGAGCGCGGCTGGCGGCAACGCCTGCCAGGCCGGCCAGGCCAGCCCGTTCGTGCAGCAGGTGGCAATGGCGCGTGAGTTCAAGCGCACCGCACGCGGCGATGCCTCGCCCGGCCTGGTGGCTGCGGCACGGGTGGTGGGCGCGCAGGCCGGCGTGAGCCTGGCACCGCCGCCGGATGCGTTGAAGGGATTGCCGGTGGTGGAAGTGCCGGCCACCGGCAACGGTGACACCCTGGCCATCTTCGTGTCGGGCGACGGCGGTTGGGCCGGCCTGGACAAGAACGTTGCCGCCTCGCTGAGCGAGCATGGCGTGGCCGTGGTCGGCATCGATTCACTGCGTTATTTCTGGAGCGAGCGCACGCCCAAGGGCTTTGCCGCCGACCTGCAGAAGATCATCGCCCACTACCGGCAGCAGTGGCACCGCGACAAGGTGATGCTGGTCGGGTTCTCGCAGGGCGCCGACGTGCTGCCGGCCACCATCAACCAGCTTGATGCAGGCACCCGCGAGAGTGTGGAGCGCATCGCCCTGCTGTCGGTGGGGCGCAAGGCCGATTTCGAATTCCACGTCAGCAACTGGCTGGGCGGCGGTGGCGATGGCCTGCCGATCGCACCGGAAGTGGCCCGGCTGCCGGCGGGCAAGACGCTGTGCGTGTACGGCGAAAAGGATGAGGATGCGCTGTGCCCGGATCTGCCCGCCGGCGAGGCGGTGCAGAAGGTGAAGCTGCCGGGCGACCATCACTTCAATGGTGATTACGACCGTCTGGCGGAAGTGATCCTCAAGGGCGGCGGGTAAACCGCACCCACAGGTAGCGCCGGGCCATGCCCGGGGTAACGCGTCCCAACCACGGGTGCGCACCCACCAGGGGCAGCACCCCGGATCACCCGCGGCGCGGGTCCAGCGAAATCAACCGCGTGGCATCCAGCAGCGCCGCCGGCAGGTGCATGCCGCCGGGTGCGGCGAGGTAGCGCGGGCGCCACTGCGGGGCGAACTTCGACTTGAACCGGCGCAGGCCGCTGAAGCCGTAGAAGCGTTCGCCATGCCGCGCGAGCAGGCCGGCCAAGCGGTTCCAGCGGCCCGCCAGGCGGTGCTGGGCCAATCCGGACAGCGGCGCCATGCCCAGCGAGAAACGCGCATAGCCCTGCGCGCGGCCCCACAGGAACAGCTCGATGAACAGGAAATCCATCGTGCCCTTCGGTGCCTCGTTGTCGTGGCGCATCAGGTCCACCGACAGCTCGGCACCGGCCGGAGCCTGCCACAGGTTGGCGAAAGCCACGATCTCGCCCTCGGCCTCGACCAGCGCCACCGGGAAGCGCACCAGGTACTGCGGATCGAAACTACCCAGCGAGAAGCCCTTTTCATCGCCCGCCTTGTCGTCCAGCCAGGCGTTGGAAATGGCGTGCAGGCGCGGCAGCAGCTCGGGAAGTTCTTCCACCGGCGCCACGCGGAACGACAGGCCGCTGCGCTTGCCGCGGTTCCAGGCCTGGCGCAGGTCGGCGCGCTCGCGGCCTTCCAGGCCGAAATCGTGCAACGGCACGATGGCTTCCTCACCCAGCTTGACCAGGCCCAGGCCGAGATCCAGATAGGTCTGCCAGTAGGCCTCGCCCACCTGGTAGAACACCGGGCGCAGGCCGAGTCGGTCGGCCTCCTCGCGGAAGCGCCAGATCAGCGCACGGGCGACCTCGGGCGGGCCGACCGGATCGCCCATCGCGATCAGCGAGCCGCCATAGCGCTGCATCATCACGAAGCCCTGTTTCGCCTCGTCGCGCAGTACCGCCTTGTCGGCGGTCAGCACCAGGCAGGCCTGGGTATCGGTGGCGTTGGCCAGTACCGGCGCCAGCGCCTGCAGGGTGGCATCGTCGGCGGCCGGCAGCGGCGTGCGCGTGCTGTGCAGCAGGCGCGCCAGGCCGAACATCACCAGCGCGATGGCCACCACCAGCAACGCGCGCAGCGCACGCGGCGCATTGCCCGATACCGCGAACTGCCACCACAGCTCGTTCTGGTATTCGACGTGGCTGTAGGTGAAGAACAGCAGCCAGGTGACCGCGACCAGCACCAGGCCCAGGTTGCGCAGCCACGGCCACGACCACGCTTCATCCAGCAGCGCGCCCTGGCGGTAGAACTCGCGGCGCGCGGCCCACAGCGCCATCGCCACCAGCAGCGCGGACACGGCGATGAGCGACTGGCCGCCGCGCAGCCACAGCGGCAGCGGCGTGATCACGCACACCGCCATCGCCAGCATCCACGCCGCATGGCTGCGCCGGGCCAGGCCCTGGCCGATCAGCAGCAGGGCGACGCCGCCGAGGCTGCCGATCAGGTGCGAGGTTTCCAGGATCGGCAGCGAGGCGTTGAGCAGATGGCGGCGTGGCGTCGGCAGCGTGCCATCGATGACCAGCGCGGCGCCGATGCTGAAGGCGGCCAAGGCGATGATCTGCGGCAGCCACGGGCGCAGTGCATGCCAGCCGGCGCGGGTGGCCCCGGCGCTGGCCTGAAGCGGCTGGCGCAGCGCCGGGGCGAGGGCGAGCAGCGTGGCCAGCAGCAGCGGCAGCACGTAGTAGGTGACGCGATAGATCAGCGCGGCCGCCAGCACCGCGGCCGGGGCGACCTGCGGCAGCAGTTTCAGCAGGCTCCATTCGAACACGCCCAGACCGGCCGGGACCGTGGACACCAGGCCGGCCAGCACAGCCACCAGGTACAGGCCGACGAAGCCGGGCAGGCCGGTGGGCGTCGAGTCGGGCAGCAGCACGTAGAACGCGGCGCTGGCCAGCACCAGCTCGATCACGCTGAGCACGGTGACGCCGAGCATGGTGCGGCGATCCGGCAGCCACAGGCCATGGCCGAAGATGCGGAACTGGCGCCCGTTGCGGCCGACCAGCAGCACGGTGGTGGCGTAGGCGAGCAGGGCGAGGATGCCGACCACGCGCACTGCGGCCGGGTCCAGCGGCAGGGCCAGCGCGGCGGCGGCCGGTTCCATGCACAGCGCCACACCGATCAGCAGCCAGGCACCGAAGACGAAGCCCAGCGTGCTCATCAGCACCACCTGGCCGATCTGCGCCAGGTCGAGTCCGGCGCTGCGGTAGCCGCGCAGACGCACCGCGCCGCCGGTCAGTGCCGCAAAGCCCACCGTCTGCCCCAGGGTGTGGGCGAGGAAGGCGGTGATGCCCACGCGTGCCGGATGCACGCGGATACCGCTGCGGCGCAGACCGATGGCATCGAAGCCGATCAGGCAGGCGTAGCTGGCCAGGCCCAGCAGCACGGTCAGCGCGATCTGCGTGCCGGTCAGCTTGTGGAAGGCTTCGCGGATGGCACGGTAGCCGTGCTCGTCGAACTCGTTGGCCAGCCCGTGCAGGGCCAGCGACAGGATCAGCAGCGGGACGACGATGGTCAGGACCCGCTTCCATGCCGGGGTGTGCGAAGCGGTGGTGGGGTCGTTGGCTGGGGTCATCGGCGCAAGAATGCGACAGCAGGGGGAAGAGGGGTGTCAACGTGAACGTGGCGCATCGTGCGCCTGTCGGTGGCGTTTGACCAGCACCGGCACTGTGCGGCGATTGGCGGCAACGAATGTGCGTGCGGGAGGCCACATTTCACCGCCCGGCTGGGTGAGAATGGGGTTCAGTCCACCCCGCAGGAGCCACGCCCATGATGGAGCGTTACGACGTCGGACCGCGCATGTCCGAGATGACCGTGCACAACAAGGTCGCCTACCTTTCCGGCCAGATTCCGGATGACACCAGCCAGGACATCACCGGGCAGACCCGGCAGGTGCTGGCGGAGATCGACAAGCTGCTGGCGCAGGTGGCCAGTGATCGCCAGCACGTGCTGCGCGCGGAAGTGTTCCTGGCCGACATCGCCGATTTCGACGGCATGAACAAGGCGTGGGATGAGTGGGTGGTCGAAGGTGCGACCCCGGCGCGTGCGACGTTCGAAGCGAAGCTGGCGCATGCCGAGTGGAAGGTCGAGATCGTGATCACGGCGGCCGTGCCGTAATCCGGGAGTGCGTGAAGCGGGGTCGGATCCCTCTCCGAAGGAGAGGGCTCTGACCCCGTTGTCGTTACTGCAGGCCGATCCTGCTGGCGGCGTGTTCCGACAGCGCGATGCAGGCCTGCATCAGGCCATCCATGACGTGGTCGCCGACGTATTCGGCGGCGTCGTCATGATGCCGGCTGCGTTCGGCGGCCAGCATGATTTCCTGCACCACGCGCAGGCCGACCAGGGTGCGGTCTGCGTCGGTCAGGCCGAGATGGCCGCCGGGCAGCAGGTAGCCTTCCGGCCACGGGAATCCATCGACGGCGGCAGCCGCGCTGATCTTCCGCAGCAGGGCCATCATCCTGTCGGGATGGCGCTCGATCTCGTCCGCTGCATCGGTGATGTCGCAGGTGCAGTCGTCGGTAAGGTCCGAAGGGGTCATGGCACAGCTCCGTTCAGGTCAATCGGTAGCCGCCACGGCACGGTGGCGGGCGGAACGTGGCTTGAAAACCGGCCAGCCGCTTGGGGTGGCCCGTCACAGGACGTTTGCGGAAGTCTGGCATGCGGTTGAAAGAGGCCGCAGTGGGCTGGCGCATGTGCCGCGAGCAGTGGGGCAATCTGCGATGTGCGTCCTGTTCCGTGTGGGCGCGGGGCGTGCAGGACGCGGTGATTGCGACGAAAGTCTGGTGAAGTGGGGGCAGAGCCCTTTCCTTTGGAAAGGGATCCGACCCCCGCTACAGCTGCACCAGGTCGATGCAGTCCACCGGGCACGGCGGGATGCACAGCTCGCAGCCAGTGCAGAGGTCGGCAATCACCGTGTGCATGTACTTGGCGCCGCCGACGATGGCGTCCACCGGGCAGGCCTGGATGCACTTGGTGCAGCCGATGCAGTCGGCTTCGACGATCAGCGCGACCTGCGGCGCCTTGTGCTCGCCGCGCGTGCGGTCGAACGGCGCGGCCGGTACGCCCAGCACCTGGGCGAGTGCGCGCGCACCGGCATCGCCACCGGGCGGGCAGCGGTCCACGCCCGCTTCGCCGCGCGCCATCGCCTGCGCATACGGGCGGCAGCCGTCGTAGCCGCATTGCCCGCATTGGGTCTGCGGCAGCAGGCGGTCGAGGCGTTCGGTCAGGGGCGGGATCAGGCTCATGCGTGGCGAAGGCTGCGCGTTGGAATCACTTCAGGGGTCTGCCGCGGTACCAGCGCTCGTGGGCGAGGGCCAGCATCGGGCGGTCTTCGTAGCTGTCGCCATAGGCGTGGATGCGCAGGTAGCGCGACAGATCGAACTGGCGACGGATGTGCTCGACCTTGCGCGGGCCACAGTCACCGCCCGCGTAACGCCCGGTCAGGCGTCCATCCTGGCTTTCCAGCCGGTTGCAGATCAGCTGCAGGCCCAGCTGTTCGCACCACGGCCGCAGGTACAGGTCCAGCGAACCGGACACGATCACCACGGTGTGCTGCTGTTCCTTGTGCCAGCGGATCTGCTCCAGCATTTCCGGACGCATCACCTCGGGCAGCACCTCACGGGCGAAGCCGGCCGCCAGCGTGGCGATGTCATCGGCGTGGCGTTCGCTGAAGGTGAGGCGGGTGACGCGGGCGCGGATGCGCGCGGCGGAAATGATGCGCAGGCGGTAGGCCAGCAGCCAGGGGCCGACCTTCCACCACGCCCGCGCCAGCTGCTCGGGCGTGGCCACGCGGCGCAGGAAGCGGCCATAGGTATCGCAGGTGGTGACGGTGTGGTCGAAATCGAACAGCGCCAGTTCCATCCCGCTCTCTCCCATGGCCATGCCCTCCGTGGCGGTCTGCGTGGAGGGCGCGGTGGTGGCCGCGCCCGCAGGGCATCAGCGGACCGGCATGCCCGGCTGTGCGCCGCTGTCGGCGTCCAGCAGCGCCAGCGCGCCACCGTCGAAACCGGCCGACAGGATCATGCCTTCGCTCAGGCCGAAGCGCATCTTGCGCGGGGCCAGGTTGGCGATGAACACCACGCTGCGGCCGACCAGCGCTTCCGGCTCGCCGTAGCTGGCGCGGATGCCGGAGAAGATCTGGCGCTTGCCCAGGTCGCCGGCATCCAGTTCGAAGCGCAGCAGCTTGTCCGAGCCTTCCACGAATTCGCACACCAGCACCTTGCCGATGCGCAGGTCGAGCTTGGCGAAATCATCGATGCCGATGTAGGCCGGTGCGTCGGCGCTCTTCGCTTCGTCCTTGGCCGGGGCCGGGGCAGCCGGCTTCACGGCTTCGGTCCTGGCGGCGGGGGCGGCAGCGGCGGCCGGCTGCAGGGTGTCCTTGGAGGCGTCGATCATGGCGTCAATCTTCTTCGGGTCGATACGGGTGAACAGCGGGGTGTACTCAGCAATGCGGTGGCCCAGCAGCGGCTGTGCCAGTGCGGTCCAGTCGTTCACCGGCGCGGCCAGGAAGGCCTCGGCCTGCGCGGCGGTGGCCGGCAGCACCGGCTTCAGGGCGGTGACCAGCACGCGGAACAGGTTCAGGCCCTGGCTGCACACCGCCTGCAGCTGCGCCTCGGCGCCTTCCTGCTTGGCGATGACCCACGGCTTGACCTCGTCGATGTAGCGGTTGGCTTCGTCGGCCAGGGTCATGGTCAGGCGGATGGCGGCGGCCGGGTCGTTGCGCTCGTACGCTTCACGGATCGGCGCCAGGCCATCGACGAAGCGCTGGTACTGCGCGGCGTCGGGCAGCTGCGCGGCCAGCAGGCCGTCGAAGCGCTTGCTGATGAAGCCGGCGCAGCGGCTGGCCAGGTTGACGAACTTGCCGACCAGATCGGCGTTCACGCGCGCCACGAAATCGCCCAGGTTCAGGTCGAGGTCGTCGACGCCGCCGCTGGTCTTGGCCGCGTAGTAGTAACGCAGGGCTTCCGGTTCCAGGCCGGCGTCGAGGAAGGTGCGCGCCATCACGAAGGTGCCGCGCGACTTGCTCATCTTCGCGCCGTCGACCATCAGGTAGCCATTGACGTGCAGGCGGGTCGGCGCGCGGTGGCCGGTACCGTTCAGCACCGCCGGCCAGAACAGGCCGTGGAAGTTGACGATGTCCTTGCCGATGAAGTGGTGCAGTTCGGTGCTGGTGCCTTCGCGCAGGTGCGATTCGAAGTCTTCGCCGAGCTTGCCGCACAGGGTCTGGAAGCTGGACAGGTAGCCGATCGGCGCGTCCAGCCAGACGTAGAAGTACTTGCCCGGCTGGCCGGGGATCTCGAAACCGAAGTACGGCGCATCGCGCGAGATGTCCCACGCGCGCAGGCCGCCGTCGGCGTCCAGCCATTCCATCAGCTTGGCCTTCACCCCGGGCAGGGCGACGTCGCCGGCCAGCCAGGTGCGCAGGAAGCCTTCGAAACGGCCGACCTCGAAGAAGAAGTGTTCCGAATCGCGGATTTCCGGCGTGGCGCCGGAGATCACCGACTTCGGGTCCTTCAGGTCGGTCGGGTTGTAGGTGGCGCCGCAGACTTCGCAGTTGTCGCCGTACTGGTCGGCGCTGCCGCAGTTCGGGCAGATGCCCTTGATGTAGCGGTCGGGCAGGAACATGCCCTTGGCCGGGTCGTAGAACTGCGCCACCGAGCGACGGCTGATGTGGCCGGCCGCTTCCAGCTTCAGGTAGAACTGCTCGGTCAGCGCCTTGTTGCCCGCCGAGTTGGTCGAGTCGTAGTGGTCGAAGGCCACGCCGAAGGCGGCGAAATCGCGCTCATGGCCGGCCTGGATGTTGGCGATGAAGGCTTCCGGGGTGACCCCGGCCTTTTCCGCGGCCAGCATGATGGGCGTGCCGTGGGTGTCGTCGGCGCAGACGAACCAGGCCTTGCCGCCGCTCATTCGCCGCGCGCGCACCCAGATGTCAGCCTGGATGTAGCCGACCAGATGGCCCAGGTGCAGGGGGCCGTTGGCGTAGGGCAGGGCGGTGGTGACGAGCGCGGTACGGGTCATGGTCGCGGGGTGCAGCCGAGGGGAACCGCAGATTATCGCATGCCTGCAACGAGGTGACCCGGCCAGCAACAACTGGCGCGTCGACCCGGTACTGGGCGGCACCTCGCGCGTGTTCGCCGACATCGGCTCGCACTGGTGCGACCTGGTGGAATGGGTCAGCGGCGAGCGCTTCACCGAGGTCA
>JAFAFD010000062.1 GCA_023423675.1 Pseudomonadota bacterium
GGCCGGCACTACCGGGCGGCATCCATCCGCTCGCGCCCAACCTGCGTTGCATCCTCCGGGTAGTGCCGGCCAATGGCCGGCAAACCCAGACATCGTCGATCAACGCAACAACACCTCGCGCAGCGCCGCGTAATCGGCGGCCAGCGGCTCGGCATGCGCCGGCCGCTGCAGCAGCGCATCCAATGCCGGCGGCACCGCCACGCTTTCGCCGATCAACGGTTCCACTACCGCCTCGAACTTGGCCGGGTGCGCGGTCGACACCACCGCCCAGTCGCCCTTGGCGCCGCGCGCGCGCAGGTCCTGCAGCACCTTCACCGCAGTGGCGGTGTGCGGGCAGAACAGCTCGCCGCTGCTGGCATGCGCACTGGCGATGGTCGCGCGGATGGTCACGTCATCCACCGCGAATGCGCGGAAGGCGGCACGCAGTTCGCCATCGTCGTCGGCATACAGCCAGCGCAGGCGCTCGAAGTTGCTTGGCGCGCCCACATCCATCGCGTTGGCCACGGTGGCCACGCTGGCCTGCGGCTGGTAGTCGCCGCCATTGAAGTAGGCCGGCAGCACCGCATTGGCATTGGTGGCCAGCACGATCTGGCCGATCGGCACGCCCAGTGCACGCGCCAACACGGCCGCCATCGCATTGCCCAGGTTGCCGGTCGGCACCACCAGGTTGAGGCGGCGCCGCGTGCGCGCGTGGTGGGTCAGCGCCGCATGCGCGTAGTAACTCATCTGCGGCAGCAGCCGGCCCAGGCTGATGCTGTTGGCCGAACTCAGCGGCACCTGCGCCTGCAGATTGGTGTCGGCCAATGCCTGCTTGACCATTGCCTGGCAGTCATCGAACGAGCCGGCCACGCGCAGCGCTTGGATGTTGTCGCCGAAGCAGCCCAGCTGGTGTGCCTGGCGCGGCGAAACACGGCCATCGGGATACAGCACCACCACGCGCACGCCGGGCTGGCGATGGAAGGCCGCTGCCACCGCGGCACCGGTATCGCCGGAGGTGGCCACGACAATCGTCAGGTCACGGTCCTTGCCCGCCTGCAGGCGCGACAGCGTGCCGGCGAGGAAGCGCGCGCCGATGTCCTTGAACGCAGCGGTCGGGCCATGGAACAGCTCCAGCACATGGTCGCCGTCGGGGCCCAGCGGACGCAGCGGCACCGGGAAATCGAAGGCCTCGCGGCAGATCTCCGGCAGTGCGTCCTGCAGCGGATCGCCCTCGAAGAACGGCGCCAGCAGCTCGGCGGCGGTCTCGGCGAGGGTGGCACCGGCGTGCAGTTCGCGCGGCGCAGGCAACACGTCGGGCACGTACAGGCCACCATCCGGGGCCAGGCCGGCGGCGATGGCGGCACTCAGGCCAACGGCGGGCGCATGCCCTCGGGTCGAAACGAATTGCATGAGCTCGGTATCCAGCAAGGGGGAAGGATTCAGCACAGTCGCGCTCCAGCAGCGTCCAGCGGCGAGACCCAGGCTTCGCTGTCGAAGCCTGCGGCGGCAAACGCCGCGCGCACGGGCGCCGCAGCGGCGTGGGCCTGGTCGGCATCTTCAAACCAGGCAAATACACTCGGGCCGGCACCGGAAATTCCCGCGCCCATCGCGTTGGCTGCCAGCGCGGCATCGCGTGCAGCGTCGAAGCCGGCGATCAGCGCGGCGCGGCGCGGCTCCACCAGCACGTCGCGCAGGCCGGCACGCACCAGGGCCGCATCGCTGCGATGGCAGCCACTGAGCACCAGGGCAAGGTTGGCGCTCTGCGCGACGAACTCGCCCAGCGCATAGCTGCCCTGCAGTGCCGCACGCGCGCGCCGGGTCTCCAGCACCGCGTGCGGATGCACCAGCAGGCTGTGCCAGCTGGCCGGCACCGGAATGGTCACCAGGCGATCAGCCGTGCACAGCGCCAGTCCGCCCAGCAGCAGCGGCCCGACGTTGTCGCCGTGGCGGCCGCCGCTGGCCACTGCCTCGCCATCCAGTGCATGCGGATACAGCGCTTCGCGCGGCAGCGGTGCATCGAGCAGCGCGTTGGCGGCCACCAGCGCGGCCACGCACGAGGCTGCCGAACCGCCCATGCCCGAGCCGAAGGGAATGCCCTTGTCGATCTCGACGGCGAAGCCATACGGAAGACCCAGGCCCTCGCGCAGCGAGATCAGCGCGGCCCCGGCCGTGTTGCCCGGCGCATCCAGCGGCAGCTCGACGGCACTGCCGCGGATGGCCTCGATGCGCACGGTCGGCTCATCGATGCGGCGCACCGTCACGGTATCGCCGATGCCGGCAATGGCATGGCCGAGAATGTCGAAGCCCACCGCCACGTTGGCCACGGACGCGGGCGCGAATGCGCGTGCAATCACAGCCGCGCTCCTTCGCCGGCGGCCACGCGCAGCAGGTCGGCGAACACGCCGGCAGCGGTGACTTCCGGCCCGGCGCCCGGGCCCTGCACCACCAGCGGGTTATCGCAGTAACGACGGGTGCGGAACTGCACCACGTTGTCGGTCAGGCGCAGGTTGGCGAAGGTGTGGTCGGCCGGCAGTTCCTGCAGGCCCACCGATGCACCCTCCGCATCGAGCCGGGCGACATAGCGCAGCACCGCACCACGCGAACGGGCATCTTCGAGACGCTGCAGCAGGCTGGCATCGGATTCGCCCAGGCGGGCCATGAAGTCGTCCACGCTGCCATCGCGCAGCAGCGCCGGCACCAGGCTTTCCACCTGCACCTGTTCCAGGCTGAGCGCGTGGCCGGCCTCACGGGCGAGGATCACCAGCTTGCGCGCCACGTCCACGCCGGACAGATCATCGCGCGGGTCCGGCTCGGTGTAGCCCATCGAACGCGCCTGCGCCACCAGCTCGGAGAACGGCTGGCTGCCATCGAATCGATTGAACAGCCAGGCCAGCGTGCCGGAGAAGATGCCCTCCACCGCCAGCACTTCATCGCCGGTATCGACCAGGTCGCGCAGCGTGGTGATCACCGGCAGACCGGCACCCACCGTGGCCTCGTAACGGAAGCGCGCGCCACTGGCGGCGGCAGCGGCATGGATGCGCTGGTAGCGCGACAGCGGACCCGAACCCGCCTGTTTGTTCGGGGTGACCACATGGATGCCGGCCGCCAGCCAGCCCTCGTAGCGATCGGCCACTTCGGCGCTGCCACTGCAGTCGATCACCACCGCGTGCGGCAGATGTGCGGCCAGCAGATGTTCGGTGAAGGCGTCCAGGTTGCTGGCCTGGCCATCGTCGTGCAGCGCCTGCCGCCAGTCGGCGTGCAGGACATCGGCTTCCAGGCGCATGCGCGAGCGCGAGGCCAGCGCACGCAGGCGCAGGTCGACGTTGGCCTTGGCCAGCAGCTGCGGGCGCGCGGCCAGCAGCTGGTCCAGCAGCGCCGCGCCGACATTGCCCGGCCCGATCACGCCCACCGCGAAGGTCTGCGGCGAGAGCCAGAAGCCGGCGTGCGCGGCACGCAGGGCGCGTGTTGCGTCGGCGCCGGCCACGGCCACGGAGATGTTGCGCTCGGACGAGCCCTGCGCGATCGCCAGGATGTTCACCTGTGCTCGGCCCAGCGCCTCGAACAGACGTGCGGCCACACCGGGCTGGCCGGCCATGCCGTCACCCACGGCGGCCAGCACGCTGACGCCCTCGCCGACCTGCACACGCTGCACCTGGCCCACCGCCAGCTCGTGTGCGAATGCATGCAGCAGGGCCTCGCGACCACGCGCGGCTTCGTCGGCCTTCACCACGCAGCAGATCGAGTGCTCGGAAGACCCCTGCGAGATCATCACCACCGACACCTGCGCCTGGCGCAGTGCCGAGAACACGCGTTCGGCGGTGCCCGGCACGCCCATCAGGCCGGTGCCCTCCAGGTTCAGCAGGGCCAGGTCGGGGCTCAGGGTCAGGCCCTTCACCGGCCCGCGCGGCGAGCGTTCGGCGCTGATGCGCGTGCCCGGGTGCGCCGGATGGAAGGTGTTGCGGATGAAGATCGGCAGGCCCAGGCGGATGGCCGGGGACATCGTCTGCGGATGCACGACCTTGGCGCCGAAATAAGCCAGCTCACAGGCTTCGTCGTAGCTGAGCGCCTCCAGCTGCACGGCCTCCGGCACCAGCCGCGGATCGGCCGACAGCACGCCATCGACGTCGGTCCAGATATGCAGCTCATCGGCGTTGAACAGCGCAGCGAAGATCGCGCCGGAGTAGTCGCTGCCGTTGCGGCCCAGCGTGGTGATGCGGTCCTCGCGGTCGCGGGCGACGAAACCGGTGGCGACCACGCGCGACTGCGGGTGCTGCAGGCGCCATTTCGCCAGGCGGTCGGCGCTGGCCTCCCAGTCCACGTCCACGCCCAGTTCGCCATGGCCGACGACCAGGACATCACGTGCGTCCAGCACCGCGCACTCTTCGCCGAGTGCCTGCAGGTGCATGCCCAGCAGCTGCGCGGAGAACACTTCGCCCAGCCCCTGCACGCGGTCCAGCACCTCGCGCGGCAGCTCACCGATCACCGCCAGCGCGCCGAGCACTTCGGCCAGGTGGTCGAAGCGCACGTCGATCCACTCCACGGTCTCGCCCACCTGCTCGCCGAGCAGGGCCACCGCCGCGCCGCGATGGCGTGCACGCAGGGCATGCCAGGCCTCGCGCCAGCCTGCATCGCCGCGTGCCGCAAGCTGGGCCAGTTCGATCATCGCATCGGTGACGCCCTTCATCGCCGACACGACGGTGACCTGCAGCGGCTCGGGACGGGCCAGCAGCAGGCCGGCCACATGGCGGTAGCGTTCGGCGTTGGCCACCGAGGTGCCGCCGAACTTGTGCACGACGGTGGACGGTGCGGCCAGGTCGGCCGGTGCAGCGGGATGGGCGGGGACGTGGGAAGACATGCAGACCTCGGTAGGAGGCCCCGTCACATGCAGGTGGTGGGTTTCCCCGTCACCTGGATGGTGCGGGGCCGTTGTTTTCGGGAGTTACACGAAGACGACGGGCCGCACCAGGGCAGTGGTGGCGGTGGTGGTAATAATGGTGGTGATGGCGACCGGCGCAGTCGACCCGCCCGCGGTAGCGGGGGCAATCAGGCGGGCGAGGGCGGCATCGAAGACCATGGGGCACAGAAAACACCGTGCGCCGGGGGCCTGTCAAGTGCTGCGATGCAAAAATCGTTTGTTTCGATCATCGCCCAACGTGCAGCCATTTGGTTGCAATTGAGACAAAGCGGGCATCAGAGCGCTTGAGGCCGGCAATCAGCCGGCATGTTCGGCGATCGCACGCGGGGCGCGGTGCGCGTGGGCACACAGCAGCACGCCTGCCACCAGGAACACGATCGCCAGCGCTTCCAGCAGGGTCGGCCAGCGCCACTGCCAGGCAAACGCGTAGAGCAGCGCGAACAAGGTTTCGAACACGATCATCTGCCCGGTCAGGGTCAACGGCAGCAGGCGGCTGGCGCGGTTCCAGAACGCGTTGCCGATGATCGAGGCGATGACCGCGACGCCGGCGCTGATCACCCAGAACAGGCTCCACTGCGTGGGGGTGTGGCCGGCGGTCTGGCTGATGAAGGCCATCGGCACCAGCAGCAGCGACAGGCCGCCGGTGGTGACGCCGGTCAGCAGCGACCAGTCGTGGCTGGACAGATCTGCGCGCCGGGCCAGCCAGCGGCTGTTGCCCACCGAGTACAGCGCCCACGAGAACAGCGCACCGAAGGCGCAGACCAGGCCGATCAGGCGCTGCCGCCACGGCGTGCCCAGATGCTCGGACATCAGCGATTCCCAGCCGACCAGGGCCACACCCAGCACGCACAGGCCCAGCGCGGGCAGCAGCTGCTTCAGCGGCACCGCACCCTTCTCGCGCACGCCCACCAGGGTCACCACCACCGGAATCAGGCCGACGATGAGCGAGGCCGCCGCACCACCGGCCCACTGCACGGCCGTGGCCAGCAGCAGGAAATACACCAGGTTGCCGGCCAGGCTGAGCCACAGCAGCCCCATCCATTCCGCACGCCCCAGCTGAGGTGCCAGGCGCTTCCAGCGCGGCAGCAGCAGGATCACCGCGATCAGGCCGTAGACCAGGTAGCGGCCGGCGGACAGCTGCAATGCGTTGAAGGAATGCAGCACGGCAGGCGCGAGGAAGACCACGCCCCACAGCGCGCCAGCGGCAACGCCATTGGCGATGCCCAGGGCCATCGGGTTGTTGCGCATATCAGGTTCTTCGGGGGAGAGAACAGGCGGCGCAGTGTAGGCGGCGATGGGCGCGGCGTCTTGACCGAGGCTACTGCCCTGCCCCAGCGCCGCCTTTGTAGAGTCGAGCCATGCTCGACTGCGTTCAGTCGAGCATGGCTCGACTCTACAAAGATTGGGCAGTAGCCTCGGTCAAGACGCCGCGCCCATCGCCGCCTACACTGCGCGGCCTGTTCTCTCCCCCGAAGAACCTGATATGCGCAACAACCCGATGGCCCTG
>JAFAFD010000076.1 GCA_023423675.1 Pseudomonadota bacterium
CCGGCCCGCGGGCGGCCAACCCCGCCGCAGCGTCGTGCCCGCTTGATGTTATATAGTAACATTTCCATCCGCAGCCCTCCGCCCCGCATGAACCCTGTTTCCCGCGCCGACCGCCGCCTGCCGGTCACCGTGCTGTCCGGCTTCCTTGGCGCCGGCAAGACCACCCTGCTCAACCAGATCCTGCGCAACCGCGACGGCCTGCGCGTGGCGGTCATCGTCAACGACATGAGCGAGGTGAACATCGATGCGCAGCTGCTGCGCGATGGGTGCGCCGAGCTGCGCCGCACCGAGGAAACGCTGGTCGAGTTCAGCAACGGCTGCATCTGCTGCACCCTGCGCGACGACCTGCTGCAGGAAGTACGACGGCTGGCCGACGCCGGTCGCTATGACTACCTGCTGATCGAATCGACCGGCATCGGCGAGCCCATGCCGGTGGCGGCCACCTTCGCGGTTCGCGACGAACAGGGCTTCAGCCTGAGCGACATCGCGCGGCTGGACACGATGGTGACCGTGGTCGATGGCAGCGCGTTCCTGGCCGACTTCGGTTCGACCCTGCGCCTGGCAGAGCGTGGCCAGCAGGCCGCCCCGGACGACGACCGCGGTGTGGTCGACCTGCTGTGCGAGCAGGTGGAGTTTGCCGACGTGATCGTGGTGAGCAAGGTCGACCAGACCGATGAGGACGTGCTGCAGGACACGCTGGCGGTGCTGCGTGGCCTGAACCGCGATGCGAAGCTGCTGCTGTCGTCGTTTGGCGATGTGCCGCTGCGCGAGCTGCTGGACACCGGCCGCTTCGATTTCGACCGCGCGCAGCAGGCGCCGGGCTGGGTGAAGGAACTGCGTGGCGAGCACACGCCGGAGACCGAGGAATACGGCATCGGCAGTTTCGTCTATCGATCGCGCCGGCCGTTCCATCCGGGGCGTTTCGCCCGCGCACTGCAGGAGGGCATGCCGGGGGTGATCCGCAGCAAGGGCTGGTTCTGGCTGGCCAACCGCATGGACTGGGTGGGCGAGCTAAGCAGCGTGGGTGCGGCGACGCGCACGCAGGCGGCTGGCTTCTGGTATGCGGCGCGCGAGCGCGTGCGTGCCGGCGAAGAGGGCACCACGCCGCTGCTGCCGCCGACGCCGCTGCCGTACAGCGACCTGGGCTGGGCGCGGCAGCAGGCGGACTGCTGGAGCGCGCCGTTGCCGGGGTTGGAGGAATTCCCCGATGGGGATGCGCATGCGGCGATGGCGCGTCTGTGGCATCCGCTGTGGGGTGACCGCCGGCAGGAGCTGGTGGTGATCGGCGTGCACATGGATGAGCGCGCGGTGCGTGCGACGTTGGATGCGTGCCTGCTCAATGACAGTGAGCTGCGCGCCGGGCCGTTGTTGTGGCAGCAGTTGCCGCAGGCGTTTCCTGTGTGGAAGCGCTGAGGGCAGAAGCATCCACGCGTGGCGTGGCTCTACTGGTAGATCCACGCCATGCGTGGATGGCGGGGTCATCGGGCCGGGGTCAGAGCCCTTCTGCTTCGCAAAAGGGATCCGACCCCGGCTCCGACCCCGGGTCTGCGTCGCGCCACTGCCAGCCATCGGCCCCCACCTGCAGCACCTGCGTCGGCCGCAACGCGCGCAGCAGGTGGGTGTCATGGCTCACCATCACCAGGCCTCCTTCCCACGCACCCAGCAGTGACTCCAGTGCCTGCAGCGCGGTCAGGTCCAGTGCGTTGCCGGGCTCGTCCAGCAGCAACAGCTGCGGCGCCGGTTGCGCATAGAGCACGCTGGCCAGTGCGCCCTTTACCCGTTCGCCATCGCTGAGGCTGCTGGCCGGCCGCTGGATGCGCTGTGCGTCCAGCCCGAGCAGGGCCAGCCGCGTGCGCAGCTCGGCGGGGTCGGCCGTGGGGTTTGCCGCCTGCACCGTATCGAGGATGCTGCGTTCGCCGGCCAGCGCCAACAGCTGCTGGTCCAGCAGCGCCAGCGGTGCATGCCGCTGCACTTCGCCCGCGCGCGCATCCATCTGGCCCGCCAGCACGCGCAGCAAGGTGGACTTGCCGCTGCCGTTGTCACCGACCACGGCAATGCGCTGGCCACGGCGGACATCCAGCTGCAGCGGTGCGCTGCAGCCATGCGGCAACACCAGGTCGTGGGCGTGCAGCAGCCGCGCGCTGCCTCGCTCGCCTTCGCTGGCGAACAGCGCAAGTTCGGGTGCCGCCTGCACGGCGGCAGCGGCACTTCGCAACTGCTGGGCGCTGACCTGCAGGCGGTCGGCCTGGATCTGCTGCGCACGGCCCTGGGTGGCCTCGGCACGCTGCTTCTGCCCGCCCAGCAGGATCGGCGCCTGGTTGGCCTGTTTCGCGTCGCGGTTGCCGCGCGCCTGCCGCTGCTGCTGGCGCTCGTGTTGCTCGCGCGCGCTTCGCTGCTGCTGGCGGTGCTGGGCGCGGGCATGGTCAAGCTGGGCGGCTGCGGCATCGCGCTCGGCGGCGCGTGCCTCGGCGTAGTGCTGCCACGACCCGCCATAGCGGTGCAGCCCGTGCGCATCCAGTTCCACGATCTGCTGCATGTGGGCCAGCAGTTCTCGGTCGTGGCTGATCACCAGCAGCCCCCCCGGCCACTGCTGCAGCTGCTG
>JAFAFD010000078.1 GCA_023423675.1 Pseudomonadota bacterium
CTTCATGGATGGGTTCACGGCGTCCCCCTCAACCGGACCCACCCCGCCTACCCTCAGGAAACCAGCCTTTGACGTTGACGTTGAGGTTGCCGGCCAGCGGCCGGCACTACCGCAGGTGCAGGGCTGCAAGCCCTGCCAGAACACACCCCCTCAGCTCTCGCAGCCGGCGAAGAGGTCGCGGTCGCGTTCGTAAAGTGCCGTCTTCACCTGCATCAGCCCCAGCACCGACGGGAACAGGTTGTCGTGGTCGGTGTACGCCGCCGAACGCTTGCGCAGGCACTGCAGGTCCAGCCCGCGGCTGCGGGCGAAGCCCGGCGAGAACCACATCGTCATCGGCACGCTGGTCTGCTCGGCCGGAGCGATCGCGTACGGCACGCCGTGCAGGTACAACCCCTTTTCACCCAGTGATTCGCCATGGTCGGACAGGTAGATCATCGCCGTGTCGTAGTCCTGCAGGCCCTGCAGCGTGCCGATCGTCCTGCTCAGGAAGTGGTCGGTGTAGAGCACCGCGTTGTCGTAGCTGTTGACGATCTCCTCCCGCGAGCAGCGGCCGATGTCACGCGTATCGCAGGTCGGCTTGAAGCGCGCGAAAGCAGCCGGATAGCGCTCGAAGTAGGCCGGGCCATGGTTGCCCAGCTGGTGCAGCACCACCACGCGATCGCCCGGCTTGGCACGCACCTGCGTGGCCAGATCCTGCAGCAGGATCTCATCCATGCAGCGGCCATCGGCACACAGGCCGGGCGTGGTCGCGTCGGACAGCGACTGGAAATCAAGACCTTCGCAGACGCCCTTGCAGCCGGACTGGTTGTCACGCCACAGCGGCGTGACGCCGGCGCGGTTCAGTACGTGCAGCAGCGACTGGTGCGCGCGGATCTTCTTCTCGTCGTAGTCGTGGCGGCCCCAGGGCGAGTACATGCAGGGCAGCGAGACTTCGGTGCTGGTGCCGCACGAATGCATGTCCGGGAAATTGATCACCGGCGCCTGCGCCAGTTCCGGGGTGGTGTTGCGCCCGCCGTTGAGGCCCCAGTTCTGCGCGCGCAGGGTTTCGCCCATCACGATCACCAGCAGCCGCGGCTTGCTGGTCGGCGCGCGCGGGGTGGCCTTGGCATCGGTGCCGATCGGCAGTTTCGGCGCGCGCTGCACCGGGTTGTCGCCGCGCAGCGCACGCGGCAGGCCCAGCAGCACGTTGGCCGGGGTGGCCAGGTAGCGCACTTCGCGCTGGTTGCGCATCAGCGCCGAGACATCCTGGAAGGAGACCAGCGCGCCGCCCAGTGCAGTGACCGCCGCCACCAGCAGGAAGCCCACGCGCCACAGCAGGGTGCGGCTCCAGCTGCGGCGGCGCAGTTCCACCCGCCACAGCAGCACCATCGGCAGCATCGCCAGCAGCAGCACCGGCCAGACCAGCGAGGCCGTCATCAGCTCGCGGCTTTCCTTCGGATCGGTCGCCAGCACGTTGCGCAGCATGTCCGCATCCAGGTAGATGTGGAACTGGCTCATGTAGTGCGCGGCGAAGGCGGTCACCAGCAGCAGCACGCTGGTCACCACCTTGGCATTCCAGCGCCAGACCAGGATGCCCAGCAGCACGCCGTGCGCGCCGAGCAGCAGCAGGAACAGCGACAGCGCGTAGCGCAGGCTGCCGGGGTGGCTGGCCATGGCGCTGTGCCAGAACAGGCCGTTGCCGGCCACCGCGAAGAACAGGCTGGTCAGCGCGATCAGCGCTTCGGTGGACAGCTGCGGGCGCCAGCGATGAAGGCTGGCCAGTGCCGGCAGGCGCAGCGAACGTTGGACCGATGCATTCATGCACGTGCCTCCTGGCGGGTCGGACGTTCCAGCGTGCGCCGGGCCAGCAGCCGCTCCGTGATCAGGAACAGGCCCAGCGACAGCAGCCAACACAGCAAGGCCGTGGCAACGTCATGCGAAAGAAAATGGGCGCCACGCAGCTGCTGGCTGATGCCGAACACCAGGCCGCTGCCGAGGCCGATCCACAGCCCGGCCCAGCGCCACGCCGGGCGCCAGAGCAGGGCGAAGAAGTACAGGCACAGCCAGGCGTAGCCGGCGCTGGCATGGCCGGCCGGGAAACAGGCACGCGCAGGCATGCCCTCGGGGCGGCTGGCCAGCAGGCCGATGAAGGGCTGCTGGCCGCCATAGCGCAGCAGGTCCCAGGGGCAGTCCATCGGCACCAGCGCCTTGAGCAGCGAGATCAGGCCGGTGCCCAGCGCCATCGCCACCACCACGTACAGCAACGCCCAGCGCAGGGTGCGGTCGCGGCCGCGGCGCCAGTGGTGGAAGCACAGCAGGATCGCCACCAGGGCCGCCGCCGTGCTCAGCCACTTGCCGCCCTTGTGCACGACCGCGCGGGTCAGCCAGGCATCCTGCAGTGCCCAGTGGCCGCCCTCCAGGCGGAACAGGTGGTCGGCCACCCACTGGTCACCGCCAAAGCCCATCAACAGGACGAACAGCGGAACGCCGACGGCCAACGGCAGCAGCAGGTGCGTCAGTGCGAAACGCGATGCCAGCCACGAAGGCGTGAAGGCAAAAGCCGGGACAAGGGGACGAGCGGGCATGCGGGAAGGGGCCATGGCAGGAATCCGCGGCCATGCTCGTCACCTTCATGTCGGAGAAGGGTCGTACATCTGTTCGCGCCGGGTTAACGCGGCCCCGGCGCGAGCCACCGTTCAGTCTTCTTCTTCCGATGCACCGGCACGTTCGGCATGGCAGGTGGCGTCCCAGGCACTGCCCGGCAGCAGCTGCCAACGGTTCCGGTTGGCGATGCCGATGTCGATCACCTGGGCCGGATCCACGCAGGGGCTCATGGCCTTGTCCAGCACCAGCACCCAGCGTTTTTCCGGGGCCTCGGCCAGCCACGGGCCGGCATCGTGCCACTGCTCGGCCCAGGGGCGCTTGAAGCCGAACTCACGCACCGGCCGGTCGGCCTGCAGCAGGTTCTGTTCGCGCCAGGCGACCAGGGCCAGCTCGGCATCCGGACCGATCCGCTTGCCGACCCGCTGCATCAGCGCAGACGCCGAAGCGTAGGGATCCAGCGTGGGCATCAGCACCAGCCCGTACAGCATCCACAGCATGCCGTGGGTCAGCAGCACCAGCAGGGCCGCACGGCGCACCCGCAGCCAGACCGCCAGCGTGGCCACGGCAATGGCGAAGACCAGCAGGCCATTGCCCAGCACCGGCAGCAGCGAATCGGGCATCGCCCGTCGCGCCAGCTGGGCCTGCACCCAGTGGCTGTCGGTCATCATCATCACGCCCAGCGTGCCGGTGGCCAGCATCAGCAGCAGGCTGTAGCCGAACAGGTAGCGGCGCACGCACAGGCGGCGCAGCAGGCCCGGCAGTAGCGCCGCCACGGCCAGAGCCATCGCCGGCAGCATCGGCAGCACGTAGACCTCGCGCTTGCCCGGGCTGGCGCTGAAGAACAGCAGCACCAGCAGCGCCCAGCCCAGCAGCAGCCACTGCCGGCGGTCGCCACGGCGCAGGCGGCGCCACCAGGGCTTGGCCAGCAGAGGCAGCAGCAGGCTGCCGGGCAGCCACAGCGTCAGGATCACCTGCAGGTAGTACCAGACCGGCTGGCGGTGGTGCCAGGCGTTGGCGTAACGGGTGCCGGTCTGCTTGAACAGCAGCTCGTGCGCATACGACTGCAGCGATGCGCTGGGTTCGTGCAGCAGGGCCCAGCCCAGCGGCGCCAGCCACACCGCCGTGCCCAGCAGGAAGGCCGGCAGCAGCCACAGCAGGGTGGCCGGATGCGGGCCGGACACGGCCTGCCCGCGGCGGAGCTGGTACAGCCACCAGCCGAACCACGGCAGCACCATCAGCAGCGGCAGGAAGCCCACGCCCTTGGTCACCGTGCCCAGGCCGGCGGCGAAGCCGGCCAGCCACAGCGCCGGCAGGTTGCGGCGTTCACTGAGATGGCGCAGCAGGCCCCACAGGGCCACGGTGGTCATCGCCACCAGCACCATGTCGATCTGTGCGCGCTTGGCCATCAGCCCGAACTGCAGCGTGCAGAACAGTGCCGCCATCGCGTACAGGGAATGCCGTGGCGACCACAGCCGTCGCGCCAGGTCCGAGACCAGCCACAGGCTGAGCAGGGCCGCCAGCAGCGAAGGCAGCAGGAACGACCACTGCCAGCTGCCGACCACCTGGTGGGCGACGGCCTGCAGCCACATGAACACTGGCGGCTTTTCCGCGTAGAGCTCGCTGCCTCGGTGCGGCAGCAGCCATTCCCCGCTGTCGACCATGGCCCGCGCGGCCAGCACGAAGCGCGGCTCGTCCGGCGGCTGCGGCTGGCGCATGCCGATGCCGGCGCCCAGCGAGACGATCATCAGCACCCAAAGCAGGGGCAGGAACCAGCGGCGGGGCAGGGCTACGGGCACAGCGGGCTCCGGGAGCAAAACGGCCATTGTCGGAAACAGGGCGTGGGAAAGGCGTCGGAGGCGGGCGCAGGGCGACCGCATTCCGACATGGTCAGCGCTACCATGGTACGAACTTCCGTGGACATTCCGTGCATGCGCCTGTTGGTGATCGAGGACAACCGCCAGTTGGTGGCCAACCTGTTCGACTATTTCGAGTCGCGCGGGCACGTCCTCGACGTGGCCCCCGATGGCATCACCGGCCTGCACCTGGCCGCCAGCCACCCTTACGACGCGGTGATCCTGGACTGGATGCTGCCGCGCATGGAAGGGCCGGAAGTGCTGCGCCGCCTGCGTACGGACCAGGGTTCGGAAGTGCCGGTGATCATGCTGACCGCCCGCGACGAGCTGCCGGACAAGATTGCCGGCTTCCGCGCCGGTGCGGATGACTACCTGACCAAGCCCTTCGCGCTGCCCGAGCTGGAGGTGCGGCTGGAAGCCCTGCTGACGCGCGCGCAGGGGCGCAACCCGCGCAAGCGCCTGCAGGTGGCCGACCTGGTGCTGGACCTGGCGACCCTGGAAGCCCAGCGTGGCGGCCAGGCGCTGCATCTCTACCCGGCCTGCCGCAAGCTGCTGGAAGTGCTGATGCGGGCCAGCCCGGGCGCGGTCACCCGCCAGCAGCTGGAGTTCGCCCTGTGGGGCGACGAGCCGCCGGATGGCGACCTGCTGCGTTCACACGTCTACGAACTGCGCCGCAGCGTGGATGGCCCCTTCAACGACAAGCTGATCCATACCCTGCCGCGCGTCGGCTACCGGTTGGCGGCCAGTGGCAGTGCAGGCAGTGGAAGCGATGAAGAAAGCGCCTAAGCCGGGCCCGCTGTACCGGCGTGTGATCGGCTGGCTGCTGGGCTACCTGGCGCTGATTTCGCTGGCGGTGTTCAGCGTGGGCAACTACGTGCACGAGCATGCCGAGCATGCCGCCTGGCGCGCGCTGCTCAATTCCGAGCTGGACAGCATCGTCGAGCACACCGAGCACGAACCGCAGTACCACTGGCAGGATTCGGACACCCTCAGCCTGTACCGCTTCGACGAAGCGAACATGCCGGAAACCCTGCGCGACCTGCACCCGGGCCTGCATGACGGGGTGATGGTGGGTGAGCGCGAGACGGCGGTGATGGTGCGCGACACCGGCACGATGGGGCGGGTCGCGCTGGCCCTGGACATCTCCGACTTCCACGACCTCGAACAGTTCGCCACGCGCTGGGTGATGCTGGCCGGCATCATCATGGTGTTCGTCACCGTGCTGATGGCCTCGTTCGGCATGGAACGCGTGGTACGCCCGCTGAGCCTGCTGGCCCAGCACATCGGTGCGCTGCGGCCGGGCGAGCAGGGCCAGCGCGTCGACGTCGATCCGCGCGGCAGTTCGGAACTGCACACGATTGCCGACGCGCTCAACGATTACCTGGACCGCAACGAGCAGTTTGTCGAGCGCGAGCGGGTGTTCATCAGTACCGCCAGCCACGAACTGCGCACGCCGATCGCGGTGATCACCGGTGCGGCCGAGCTGGCGCTGGAGCAACCGGGGCTGCCCGAACGCGCGCGCCAGCAGATGCAGCGCGTGCTGCGTACCGCGCAGGGCGTGGAGCAGCTGATCGAGCTGCTGCTGGTGCTGGCCCGCGATCCGGCCCGGCTGGCCGCGCGCGCCGAGCGCATCGCGCTGGACCAGTTGCTGCCGGAGATCGTCGACGACCATCGCCACCTGCTGGGTGACAAGGACCTGAGCATCGGCATCCAGGCCGCACCGGTGGACATCGTCGCGCCGCTGGCCGTGGTGCAGGCCGCGATCGGCAACCTGCTGCGCAATGCCATCGAGAACAGCGGGCGGGGCCACATCGAACTGCGGCTGAGCGCGCAGGCGGTACTGACCCTGCAGGACCCGGGCCATGGCATGGCACCGGAAGAGATCGCCGCCATCCACGCGCGCATGGCCCGTGGCGAACGCGCCGACCGCGGCGGCATCGGCCTGGACCTGATCGCCCGCCTGTGCGAGCACCTGCGCTGGACCCTGCACCTGCAGCCCGTCGAGCCGCGCGGCACCCTGGTCACCCTCGACTTCGGCGCATCGCGTCCCGGCTGACCTACCGCCCTGGTGGATGCCAACCTTGGTTGGCACGTCATCGCCCTGGTAGGTGCCAACCTTGGTTGGCACGCCGTCGCCATGGTAGGTGCCAACCTTGGTTGGCACGCTTTCCGTCGACCAAGGTCGACGCCTACCAAAGCAATCACCGGCGCGCTCCGGTCGACGCCAGCCCGAGCAATCACCGCCCTTTCGGGCGCTCCACATGCTGGTCGATCAGGATCACGTTGCCGTCGGGATCGGCAAGCTGCAGATACCCCGTGCCCTGTCCGTCCGGATCGGTGCGCGTGGTCAGCTCGATGCCCTGCGCATCCAGCGCCTCCTGCAGCTCGCGCACATCCTGGAACTCGCCCAGCTCCTGCCGGAACTGGTCCCAGCCCGGGTTGAAGGTCAGCAGATTGCCTTCGAACATGCCCTGGAACAGGCCGATGACGATGCCGCCATTGCGCAGCACCAGCCAGTTGCGTGCGGCATCACCGCCGGTCACCACGAAGCCCAGTGCTTCGTAGAACCCGCGCGAGGCCGCCAGATCCTTCACTGACAGGCTGACCGAGAAAGCACCCAGTTGCATGACCTGCTCCGATGGCGGTGTGCCGGTGGCGATGGAACGTCGGGGATGGGGCAATTCTGGGCAGGTCGTGGAGCCGCAGCAAGCAGCGCAGCATGACCCGGCGTGAAGGCGATGTTAACCTCGGGCAGCGCCGCATCCTGCGGCGTTTTTTTTCCGCTCTTTCGATCGACAGAGGATCCCATGCCGACCGAACCCGCTACTGCCCTGATCAGCAACGACATCGTGGGCCTCGGCCTGATTGCCGCCACCCTTGCCCTGATCTTCTGGGCCGCCAGTGGCCCGACCCCGCTGCTGAAGAAGATCTTCGCCTGGGTGCCGGCGCTGCTGCTGTGCTACTTCATCCCCGCCATCTACAACACCGCCGGCGTCATCGATGGCCACAACACCGCGCTGTACAACCCGGTGGCCCGCGACGTGCTGCTGCCGGCCGCGCTGGTCCTGCTGACCCTGTCGATCGACCTGAAGGGCATCGCCAAGCTCGGCCCGAAACTGCTCGTGGTGTTCTGCGCCGGTACCGCCGGCATCATGCTCGGTGCCATCGTCTCCTTCCAGGTGATGAAGCTGATCCATCCGGAAACGGTGGCCGGTGATACCTGGGCGGGCATGGCCGCGCTGGCCGGCAGCTGGATCGGTGGCGGCGCCAACATGGTGGCCATGCGCGAGGTGTTCGGTACCGACGCCACCACCTTCGGCCAGTTCGCGGTGGTCGACGTGGCCTGCGCCAGCCTGTGGATGGCCATCCTGCTGTTCCTGGCCAACCGTGCGCAGCAGATCGATACCCGCAACGGCGCCGATACCCGGGCCATCGATGAAATGAAGGCGCGCATCAGCGCCTACGACGCACAGAACGCCCGTATTCCCAGCATGACCGACCTGATGATCATCGTCGGCGTGGCGCTGGGTGGCGTCGGCCTGGCCCATGCGATCGCGGCGCCGCTGGCGGGCTGGTTCAAGGCCAACGTCAGCTGGGCCAGCCAGTTCAGCCTGGACAGCCAGTTCGTCTGGGTCATCCTGCTGTCCACCGCGATGGGCCTGGGCCTGAGCTTCACCCGCGCGCGCCGGCTGGAAGCCGCCGGTGCCTCGCGCCTGGGCACGGTGTTCCTGTATTTCCTGATCGCCTGCATCGGCATGCAGATGAATCTGCTGTCGCTTCTGGACCGGCCGTGGCTGTTCCTGCTGGGTGCGATCTGGATGGCAACGCACGTGCTGGTGCTGTGGGTGGTGGCCAAGCTGCTGCGTGCGCCGCTGTTCTTTTTCGCCATCGGCTCGCAGGGCAACATCGGTGCGGCGGCGTCGGCACCGGTGGTGGCGGCGGCGTTCCATCCTTCGCTGGCACCGGTGGGCGTGCTGCTGGGCACGGTGGGCTACGCCACCGGTACGGGCCTGGCGTATGTCACCGGCTTGATCCTGAAGTGGATGGCCAACGCCTGATCATGGGGCGCTGCAGCGCCGAGCCCGCGCTCGGCCGCTGCAGGGCGTGACGCATGCGCCTGCCGCTGCCGGAACTGTGCGGCGGATAACGGAATGTCGGGCGCGTGCCACGTAGCGTGGCGGCATGCGTCGCGTGGGGAAGCAGGGGGCTCGCGGCGCAGCCTCCGCTGGCGGCTGCCAGCTTTCCAGACAGGTATGTTCATGACGAATCAATGGATGTTTCGTGCGTCGGCGCTGCTGGCGCTGATGCTGGGCAGCGCTTCGGCGCTGGCACAGGCCCCGCTGCAGGCGCGGGCCGCCGATGTGCAGGCGATCACCGATGCCAGTGCGCGCGATGTCGCCGCGCTGATCGCACAACCGGGCTTCGCCGACGCCGCACGCTCGGCCCTGCGCGCGGCGCCGGAACGCGGCGTGGCGCTGCAGCAGGTGGTGACGCGTTTCGATCCGCAGGCGCGCACGCTGGCCAGCAGCAGCCTGGCCCGGCAGGACGGGCAGCTGCGGCTGCGCAAGGGCCTGCCGGAGCAGGGGCCCTCGCTGCTGCAGCTGCGTGCCTATGTGCCCGAAGGCACGTCGCTGGATGCGGTCGCGCCGCGCCAGCTGTGGGTGGCCAGCCTGCCGCGCGGCAATGACCGCGACTGGACCACGCTGACCGCCTACGACGCCCAGGGCCGTGCACATGTGCTGGACGCGAAGCAGGCCCCGGATTTCCCCGTGCTGATCGTCGATGTCGACACCCGTCGCTCGGTGGCCGAGGGCATGGCCCTGGTCAACGCCGGGCTGCGCGCGCGCGGCCTGCAGTCGCCCGAGCGCATCAGCATCGCCGCCGATGGTGCCAGCGCGTCGTTGGACATCACCCGGCTGGACCGCATCCGCCTGGCCGATGACCAGGAGCCGTGGGCCTTGGGCGCGGCGGAGGTTTTCGCTGTCGTTTCCGGCCTGCAGGTCGACACGGCCGAGCCGGAGATGGTCACGGTCGACATGCCGTACCTGGACTATGACAACACCGATTACACCCCGCAGCAGGCGCTGGTGATCTGGGGCAACTACCGGTTCAACGCGGCCAACGTGCAGTTGTTCGAGGATGACGGCGACACCAACTACCAGGAGCTGCTGGTGGCCCTGACCACGGGCGTGAAGACCGCGCTGGGTGCGTTCGCGCCGGAGTATGCGGTGATCGCCGACATCGCCGGTGCGATCCTCAAGGCGATGCCGACGTCCTGGTTCTCCAACGACATCGATTACCTGGACAGCTTCTACCTGCTGCAGCGCGGGCAGGCGTACACCGATCGCATGGGGGCGGCCAACAATGCCAAGGTCACCCTCACGCCCATCACCCTGGTGGAGTAGGGCAGCAGGGCTCGCAGCCCTGCACCCGCTTCAATCAACGGCAACGTCAAAAGCCGGAGCGGCATTCCGTGGGATGGCGGGGC
>JAFAFD010000095.1 GCA_023423675.1 Pseudomonadota bacterium
AGCTTCACCTGCATCGGCAGGCTCATGTCGCCGATTTCATCCAGCAGCAGGGTGCCGCCCTCGGCCATTTCGAAACGGCCCTTGCGCGCGGTCAGTGCACCGGTGAAGGCGCCCTTTTCGTGGCCGAACAGCTCGCTTTCCAGCAGGTCGGCGGGGATGGCGCCGCAGTTGATCGCAACGAACGGCCCATCACGGCGCGGCGAACGCTGATGGATCGAACGCGAGACCACTTCCTTGCCGGTGCCCGATTCGCCCAGCACCAGTACGGTGGTGTCGAAGGCGGCCACCTGCTCGATCATGGTGCGCAGCCCGGTCACCGCCGGGCCGTTGCCGGTCGGGCCGTGGTCCTGTGCGGCGCCGGCCTGGTGCTCGGCATCCAGGCGCTTGAGGCTGGCGCGGCGCAGCAGCGCTTCCATCTGAGTGTGGCGCAGCGGGGCTTCCAGCGGCCAGATGTTGGCTTCGTGCACGCCGTGCTGCCGGGCAAAGGCTGCAGCGTCACCGTCGGCCAGCAGTACCGGCGGCGGCAGGCTGCTGCCGCCCAGCCAAGCGTACAGCGCGGTGCTGGCGGCGCTGTCGTCCAGGCTGCCGACGATCACGGCCATCCAGTCGTTCTGGCGCTGGCGGCCCAGGTCGAAATCGGCCGCGTCGGACACCCAGCGCGGGTTGAAGTCCATGAATTCCAGCAGGGCAACGGTGCGCTCGGCACGCACGGCGTCGTTGTCCAGTACAAGGATGCGCGATTCACTCACGATCGATCCTCCCTGAGGCCTTCCAGGATCGGCATGACTTCCTGGATGTACGACAACTTGCTGACGAAATTGTCGGCGCCGGCGCGCAGCGCATGCTCGCGGTGCTCGACGTCGTCGAAGTGGCTGGCGATCACGATGTACGGGGCATCATCCTGCGACTTGATCAGGCGGGTGGCCTGCAGGCCGCCCATCTCCGGCATCGCCAGGTCCATCAGGACGACCTGCGGGCGCAGCGACTCGGAGCGCTCGATGGCTTCCAGGCCGTTGCCGGCACTGCCGACGATCTGCAGCCAGTCGATCTTGCGGAAGTGTCGCATCGCCGCGTTGATGAAACCCTCATGGTCGTCGACCAGCAGCACTGTGAGCTTGTTCATGTGCAACATCCTTTTCAGCCCACTCGGGCCAGCTGTGGTTGCCTGGCGCTGAGCCGGCGCCGTTCACGGGCCGGGGCGATATCCAGTTGTTCGCGGTATTTTGCGACGGTTCGGCGGGCAATGTTCACCCCCTGGCGTGACAGAAGTCCCGCAATGGCCTCGTCGGCCAGCGGGCGACCGGCCGGTTCGGCGTCGATCAGGCGGCGGACCATGGCCTTGACGGCCTGGCCGGACACGCTGGCACCTTCCAGGCGCACCGCGAAGAAATGCTTCAGTTCGAAGGTGCCGCGCGGGGTCTGCAGGAACTTGCCGGTCGTGATGCGCGACACCGTGGATTCGTGCATGCCGATCTCTTCGGCCACTTCCTTCAGGGTCAGCGGCGCCATGGCTTCCTCGCCACGTACCAGGAACGCGGCCTGGCGCTCGACGATCACCCGCGCGGTGCGCAGCAGGGTGTCGTAGCGCATGGACAGGCCGCGGCTGAACCAGCGTGCTTCCTGCAGCATCTCGCGCAGGGCCGGGGCGGCGTCGCTGGTTTCGGCCAGGGCCTGTTCGTACTGGCTGTTGATCGAGACGCGGCGGCTGGTGGCCGGATTCAGCGCCACCTTCCACTGCTCGTCGGCGTGCCAGGCGACCACGTCCGGCACCACAACGGCGTTGCGCTCGGGCAGCAGGCTGTCACCCGGGCGCGGCTGCAGCGACAGGATCAGGCGCACGGCCTCGCGCACGTCATCCACTTCGGCATCGTGCTGGCGGGCCAGCGCGGGGTAGTCATGTGCGGCCAGGGCATCCAGCGCGCCTTCCAGGATGCGCGCGGCCAGGTGCCGGGCCGGCACCACGCCGTGCAGGCTGTAGAGCTGGGCCAGCAGGCCCTCGCGCAGGTCCTGTGCGGCCATGCCGGCCGGTTCACCGTGCAGCAGCTGCTGGCGGATAGCCTCCACGCCGGCGCCGTCGATGTCGAACTGGGCGCTGGCCAGCAGCTGCAGCTGGTCCAGCGGGGCCTGCAGGTAGCCGGCTTCGTCGCAGTGTTCCAGCCAGAAGGCCGCAACGGCCAGCTCGCGCTCATTCAGATCCAGCGCCAGGCGCTGCAGCACGCGCAGCTGCGGGTCGGTGGATTCGCCGGCGGCGATGCGCGCCATGCGGTCGTCGTCGCCGTCCTGCCAGCTGCTGCCGGCCACGTCCCACATCGAGGACTCGGGCAGCTCATCGAAGGCGGCCGTTTCCAGGGTGGTGGCGCTGGCGTCGGTGGCGTCGGCCGCCGGTGCTTCGGCGTCCTCGATTTCCAGCAGCGGGTTGGAGTCCAGCAGGCGCTGGATTTCCTGTTCCAGGTGCAGCCCGTCCAGCTGCAGCAGTCGGATGGACTGCAGCAACTGCGGCGTGAGGTGAAGCGTCTGGCCCAGCTGGGTCGAAAGTGCAGCCTTCATTTCAGTTCCCCGGCGCCGCTCCCCGACGCCTTGTGGAACACATCTTGCTTTTGATCCCGGGCAGGCGGAATCGGGGGGTTCCTGAGTGCACTGGTGGTTTTCCCGACAAGGTGTAAGGGTATTCCCTACAGTGGCGCGGGAAGTTGACGATGCCCTGTGGCAAGTCGTTGATTTTCCGTGGGCGCCGGGCAGTCGTTCGGGGTGCCGGTGTACGGAAACCCGACAGTTTTTGTCAGGGTGACGGCATTCCGTCGCCTGTGGCGCGGGGGGTAGAGTCGACTGTCAGTCGACTATCGCGCGAAGCGCGGGATCCAACGCAACAGCAGTCGACCAACGGTCGACTCTACCGGCGCGAAGCGCGGGATCCAACGCAACAGCAGTCGACCAACGGTCGACTCTACCGGAGCGAAGCGCGGGATCCAACGCAACAGCAGTCGACCAACGGTCGACGCTATTCCAGCTCGTGCTGGTGGCGGGCCGCCAGCAGCAGCAGATCATTGGCGCGGCGGCAGCCCAGCGATTCCATCATACGGGCGCGGTGGGTCTCCACCGTCTTCACGCTGATGCCGAGGTCTGCGGCGATCTCCTTGTTGCTCTCGCCCTTGCCGATGCGCCGCAGGATCTCGCGCTGGCGCGGCGACAGGGCGGCGATGCCGGTGGGCTTCTCGCGGCCCAGCATCGGTGCCAGCATCTTGGCCGAGATCTGCGGGCTGAGGAACACCTGACCGGCGTGCGCGGCACGCAGTGCCAGTTCCAGCTCCTGCGGGGCGGCATCCTTCACCACGAAGCCCACGGCGCCACGGTCCAGTGCATCACGCACATGGGCGGCGTCGTCGTGCATGGTCATCATCACGATGCGGGTGCCCGGCGAGCGCAGGCGGATGTCGCTGAGGGCTTCCAGGCCGGTCCGGCCAGGCAGGGACAGGTCCATCAGGACCACGTCGGGGGCATGCAGCAGGGCCATCTGCAGCGCCTGCTCGGCGTTGCTTGCCTCGGCGACCAGTTGCACGTCGGCAAACCCCTGCAGCAGTCGCGCCAGGCCGGCGCGAACCAGGGTGTGATCGTCGACGATGAGAACTCGCACAGGCACGTTGCAGGTCCGTGAGGGGAGACCACCTTAACTTAGCTGAACGGGCGCGCCAAGAGCACTCCGTCCCGCTTCCGGGTGGCAGGTTTCAGCGCGCCCGCCGCGCTTCGGCAACCTGACGCCGATGCAAACGGAACAAGTGCCGTTCCATGGCCATCTCCAGGCCATCGCCGAGGCGATTGAAGCGCAGCCACAGGAAGTGGCCGCCGCTGCCATCGGCCGCTTCGGCGATGACGTCCACCGGCAGGTCGATGTTGTCGGGCAGCCAATCGCTGGGCTGCAGGCGCACCACGCCGGACTGGCCGGGCAGGGCGCCACTGCGCGGGCCCAGTTGCAGGCGAATGCCGCGGCGCGACCAGCGCACGGGGCGCAGCGGCAGGTCCTGGCCCTGCTGGCGCACCAGGCGGCCAAGCAGCACCATGGTCAGATCCAGCTTGGCTTCCAGGCGCTGGATCTGCAGGCTGGTTTCGCTGCGTTCGTCGTGCTCGTCCACGCGGCTGTCTTCGACCAGCGCCAGGCTGCGCAGCAGGCCTTCGGCACTGCTGGTGCGACCGGCCGCACTGCCCGCCTGGAACTCGGCCGGCAGGGCCAGCTCGCAGCTGAGCGTTTCATCGAACAGCTCGCTCTCGGCAGGGTGGTGCAGCGACGTGGTCGGCAGCAGGGTCATGCCAGCGATTCTGCCTTCAGGTACGCATGGGCGGCGCGAAGGGAGCGCTGGCCATCCTGCAGCTGCACGGCCACCGCATCGCGGCGCTGGCGCAGCAACCCCAGCAGGCTCTGCTGGCGGTCCAGCAGTGCGGACAGCGGGGCATGGTCGGCGCGGGTCAAGGGCTGGCTCAGCAGCGCGTGCAGCGTACCGTCGTGTCCGTCCAGCAGGCTGTCGGCCTGCTCGAACGCGTCCTCGCCCAGCGCCTTCTCGAAGGCGTCAAGCTGGGCGTGCAGATCCTGCAGGCTCACGGTGCCACCGCCGCCGGCCGGCGCTGTTCCTGCGGAATCGCATTCCACGCACCGTCGATTTCGCCCAGCAGCTGCAGGGTATCGTCCAGCGCAGCGCGGTCGTTGTGCAGGTTGGCCTCGGTCAGGCGCTGCAGCACGTAGTCGTCCAGGGCCGACAGGTTACCGGCGATCTCGCCGCCAGCTTCGTGGTCGAGCGAGCCGTTCAGGTGCCCGACGATCGCGCAGGCTTCACCGATGGACTTGCCCTTGCCGGCATGGTCGCCGCGCTCCATGAAGGCCACGGCGCGACGTACGCGCTCCAGTGCGCCTGCCAGCAGCAGGGCCACCAGTTTGTGCGGATCGGCATCGGCGACCGAACTGGTCACGCCCACCTGGCGGTACTGCTCGGCGTATTGACGGCTGGAACCGTACATTCGTGATTCTCCCTTGCGCGATGTGCCGCCGACGGATCGTCAGGATCCGTGCCGGCGGCACTGCGGTGATTGCTGTTGCAAGTGTTATCGGTGCGAACGTGACCAAACTTGAGCCACGTTCGCCTGCAGTCAGCCGCTCAGCTGGGCCAACTGCTGGGACAGGGCGCTGCTGCTCTGCTGCAGCTTGCCCATCATCGTGTCCAGAGCAAGGAACTGCTTCTTGTAGCGCTCGGCCACGCCTTCCATGCGGGTGTCCAGATCCTTGCGACGCTTGTCGATGTCGGTCAGGGTCTTGTTGAGGCCCTTGGTGCGGGCCACGAAGGCGCCTTCCTTGCCGACCGTGGTGCTCACGTAGCTGTCGACCATCGTGTACAGCTTGCCGGCACCGCCGGTATCACCGGTGATGGCCTGGCGGATCTTTTCCGGCTGGCTGGCCAGTGCCGCAGCGAATTTGGTGGTGTCCAGCACCAGGCTGCCGTCCGCGTTGGGGTAGCCGCGGGTCTGCAGGCCCAGCACCTTGGGGTCCAGGCCTTCGGCCGCCAGATCCTTCAGGATGTTGGCCATCTGCGAGCGCAGCTGACTGGTTGCGCCGCGCATCTGCGCGTCGCCGGTCAAGGAGGAGGGCTCCTTGTTTTCCACGTCGTACTTGGTTTCGGTGTTGATCGCTGCCAGCGCCGCGTTGTAGGCGGTCACGAAGTCCTGCATCACCTTGGTGGCAGCCGAGGTGTCGGTGCTGATGGTGACCGTGCTCTTGCCGACCATCTTCAGGTTCAGGGTCAGGCCCGGCACTGCATCGGAAACGGCGTTGCTGGCGCTGGACACCGCCACGCCATCGATGGTCAGCTTGGCGTCCGCAGCTGGGGTGTTCTCCTTCAGGCTGCCGACCAGTTTGGTCAGGTTGGCATCGTTACCGCCATACTCCAGCTTGATGGCATTGGCGGCGCCGGTTTTTTCCTGTGCGAGGGACAGGTACTGATTGTCGCCCGAGCTGATCAGGGTGGCCTGGACGCCCTCCTTGCGGCCGGCGGCGTCGATCTTGTTGCGGATCGTGCTGAGGGTGTCGCCGTTTTCGACCTCGACATTCATCGTCTTGGCCTTGTCGCCCACGCCGACGGTCAGCGTCAAGGTTCCGGCGGCGAAAGTATCAGTCTTGGTAACCGGTGTATCGGCGATGATCTTGTGTGCGGTCGCCAGGCTCTGCACGTCGATCACGTGAGTACCGTTGGACGCGGCCGCTTTGGTGGTACCGAGGTCGTACAGGGCAACGGAGGCCGTCAGGATCTCGTCGCTGTTGTTGGTGCCGCCCTTGCTGGCCGTCACTGTGCGGGTATCGAAGGCGGTAGACGCCTTCAATGCGGTCAGCGAGGTCTTCAGCTTGTCGAACGCGGCAGTGATCGTGCCGACCGACGAAAGCTGCAGCTTTGCCTTGGACTGCTGCAGGTTCAGTGCGTTGTCGGCCGGCTTGCGGTCGGCCGCAACCAGCTGGCTGACCATCCCGGAAATATCCAGGCCCGAGCCAATGCCACCGTATCCAAAGTCTGCCACGTCGTTTCTCCTGGTAGCCGGGCGCGGCCGGCGTTAGGCGGCCCGTGTCAACGAAAATAGCGGCCTGCGCCGCTGGGTCTTGAGGACTTCGTTGATGCATGGGCCGTGCCACTGGCCTGGGGCCGGTTCTGGCACGCGGGTTGCAGGAGGGTTGGGGCAGGGCGCGGGTAGGTTCACCGCGGGCTGACAGGGGTCTGCAAAAAACCCTCCCCCAAAAGCAGGGGAGGGATCAGGCTACTGACAATCGGAGGGAGACGAAGCCACCCGGTACGTACAGTCAAAGGTACAGCGCTGAAAGAAAGTTCCGCAGGAGCGGGCGATGCCAATCCGTTTCGGGTAGCTACCCGGGCCGGGCATCGCCGGCGCCTGAGGCGCAGCACGCCTTCAGGGTACCGCTGCCGCCAGCCTTGGCCGGCGGCAGCGGCGTCTTGTTGCCGTGGATCAGCGCAGCAGGCTGAGCACGTTCTGCGGCACCTGATTTGCCTGGGCCAGCATGGCCGTACCAGCCTGCTGCAGGATCTGGGTGCGGGTCAGCTCTGCGGTTTCCTTGGCGAAGTCGGTGTCCTTGATGCGGCTACGCGACGCAGACAGGTTCTCCGTCGAGGTCTGCAGGTTGGCGACCACCGAGGTGAAGCGGTTCTGGATGGCACCCAGGTCTGCGCGGGTGTTGTTGATCGACTCCAGTGCCCCGTCGACCAGAGCCATCGCCTTCTGGGCCCCCGCAACGTCTGAGATGTCCAGGGTGGCGACCGTCGCATCGCTGGTCGTAATAGCGCCGGCAGTGTAGGCAAAGGCTGCCTCCGGGTCGCCCCAAGCGTCGGCCGGATCCGTGGCGTCGGGATCGAACTCGGAAGTGGTCAGGGTGATTGATCCTGCGACAAGATCATCATCCGGGTCGGCGGGAACAGTCGAAGACGCGGCCAGGTCGCCGCCCGCCTTTACCTGGGTCACCGTGATTTCCGTGCCCGCCTCATTGACGGTGGCCAGCATGCCCGTTTCGCCCAGTTTGGCGTTGATAGCCGTGGCGACCGCGCGATTCTGGTCGGCAGCAGAGGCGCCCTTCGAAAGCTCCACGGTGCCAAGGTCGATAGCACGGACGGCTCCGTCAGCGCCCTTAACATTAATGGAGCCGGAGAGCTTCGTGTTTTCGGCCAAGTCAGCAGTTGCTGCCGTCAACTTCGCACTTTTGAAGGTCGTGGCGCCAAGCTTTGCGGTCGTTGCGTCGACAACCTTGTCAATCGCAATGGACTGGCCAGCATTGGCGCCGACCTGGAACAGCTGGCTGGAGAAGGAGCCATCCAGCAACTTGGTGCCGTTGAACTCGGACTGCTTGGCAACGCGGTCGATTTCGCTGACCAGCTGGGTCACTTCGGCCTGCAGGGCCTTGCGGTCGCTGGCCGAGTTGGTGGCGTTGGAAGCCTGCACGGCCAGT
>JAFAFD010000103.1 GCA_023423675.1 Pseudomonadota bacterium
GTAGAGCAAGCGCGAGGTGGTGAGCGGGCCGTTGATGTCCTGGCCGAAGGGGTTGGTTGCCGGGTTGATGTGGATCGACATCAAGGACCGGAAGGTTGAGGGGTCGGGATGGTGACGATCCTGAGGCGCTCCGTCTGGATACGAACATAATATACATTATGCGAAATACTGAATGGCCCGTCCAGTCGTAATGCAGCTTCTTGCGTAGCTGCTCCTCAATTGCTCTTTGGGCTTTGGCCTGATTGTTGAGTTGGGCCTGGAGATCTTTCGCCTCCTGGCGAGATCGATCCACGTCACTGATTGTTCGGTTCTCAATAGATCTGACGTACTCGGTCCAGTCCTCTCGCCCGGCGATAGCTGCGGCGTGCTCAGCGCACTCGATTTAGTTCATCAGCTACAGCACGTGAACTGGCATCCAGCGCACCACGCTGGGCAGCCAGTGACTGCTCATTCCGCCAGCACCGCCGGGGCGCCTTCAAGGTCCGGACGTCGTGGCTGCAGGCGCGTGCCGAGTCGATTCCACCACGTCTCTAGCCAGCGAGTGACTGTGTGAAGCGCAATTCCACTCCATCGAACTTGCCAGCGACGGCCACCCAGCTGGTCTTGCCGCAGCAACTGGCCCAACAGGCCGCCGACGCGGTGCGCGAACTGCTGGCCGAAGCGGGGGCGGCCAACACCACGCGCAGCTATACCGCTGCCCTGCGCTACTGGGCCGGCTGGCAACAGGGGCGCTACGGGATCGAACTGGAGCTCCCCGTCAGCGAGTTGCCACTGTCCATACCTACCTCCCTGACGGCATGCGGGTACAGTCCAACATCAGGCTTCAGGGTGGTTTGGAATTAACGGCCTAGCGTCCGCTCTTGGCCAAGACCAGACCTGCCCTACCCCCGATAAATCTCCCTAAACCCCTGCCCCGCCGACGTCTGCTTCCGGCCAGAAGCGGACGTTTTCGGTCAAGCCAAGGTTCGAGCGCGCGGGCTCAACGTTGCCTTTCGGAGCGTAGCCTGCACCGTTCCTCTAGCAATCACACAAGCAACCTGGACCAGCGATCTCCAAACAGCGAGATTGCAAGTCCGGCCAGCATGACCAGCGCGCCTGCAAGCTTGATGAGGGAGACGGGACGATGCGCAGAACCCATCAATGCGAAGTGGTCGATGGCCAACGAAGACAGCAGCTGCCCGGCGATGACCAGCCCCACCAGGGCGGCCATACCGATACGGGGCACCAGGATGACGTTGCTGAGCAGAGCGAATGCCCCCATCACGCCGCCAAACAACACCCAAGCCGGCTGCGCGGGGATGCCCGCAAGCAGACTCAGGGTGTTGCCCCTAACGAGACCGACAATGGTCAGCGACAAGAGTCCGACCATGAAGGAAAAGATGGCGGCTGCAACAGGATCGCCGACCAGGCCCTTTGCCAGCTGACCATTGAACGTGGTCTGCAGCGTGACGGCCATTCCCGCAAGCATTGCCAACGGAAAGGCCCAGGCACCGAAGCTGTTCATGTGCTCTCTCAGTGCTTGGCCAGAACGGGGAAGGATGTACCGAACACGTCCGGCGTGTAGCCTGCTGCCGAGAACAAGTGCTCGCAGGATTCGTCCACCGCCGCGCGCAACTTGGCCATATCCAGACCGCACATTTCGCCGCCCCGCTTCAGCACCCGGCCGCCGACCATTACGGTGTCGATATTGCTGCGCTCCGCCGCATGCACCACCGTTCCGAACGCATTGTTGGACGGATACAGGTTGATATCGCCGGTGCGGAACAGCACGATGTCGGCCTGTTTGCCGGGCGCCAGGCTGCCGATCTTGTCCTGCAGCCCTGCGCAGGCCGTGCCATCAAGCGTGGCGGCCTCAAGCAGGCGATGCGAATTGAGCGGATCCTGCTGCGTACCGGCGCTTCGCGGGGGGCGTGCATTGACGCGCAGCACGCGCTCCAGGTAGTAGGCCACGCGCATTTCCATGAACATGTCGCCGCTATAGGACGTCTCGTTGTCGACGCTGAAGCCGGGGCGCAGTCCATGCCGGATCGCTGCATCCCAGGCGAACATGCCATCCTCGATCCCGTAGTGGGCGTCCGAACGGGGGCAAACATTGATGTGCACGCCGGCATCGCGAAGAATCTCCCACCCCTCATCCTTCAAGCAGGTGCAGTGGTTGAAGATGTTGTCCGGGCCCAGCAGCCCCTGCGCATGCAAGAGAGGGAGCTGGGCGCCCATCTGTTCACCGAAGAATTCGGTGACGATCGGAATACCCAGCCGGCGTGCCTCGGCCCAGAGTTCCGGTTCGATGTTGGCCATGGTGGCCAGCGTGACCAGGTCGTTAGCGGGGTCCTTGAAGTACTTTTCCTGCAGTCGGCCGAGGTTTCCCGGCCAGTGCGCGCGGTCCCAGGTGCCGGACACTGGAGCACCCGATGCATGCAGCGCACGGATACCAGCATCGAGCAGGGCTTCAACGGATGCATCGGAGTGCGCGGCTGTGCGGCTGTTGTGGGAGTTGTCGATGACCGTAGTGATGCCTGCATCAATTGCGCCCAGCGCCGACAGCAAGGTGCCGACATACATGTCCTGCGGCCGGTAATGCTTGGCGAACGAGAAATGCGTGGCGTTGGAGTAGTGCTCCAACGTCTCGGCGTTGGAGTTGATCCGACGCAGCTGGCCCTCCCAGGCGTGGCGGTGGGAGTCCACCATGCCAGGGATGGCGATCATGTCCTTGGCATCGATGACGAACGCGTCTTCGGCGCTCAAATTCTCGCCGACGGCGGTGATGGTGCGCCCCGTGACCAGGATGTCGCCCATCAGCAGGTTGCCCACAGCCTCGTCCATGCTGATGATGGTGGCGCCGCGGATAAGCGTCTTTTCGACAGCGGGTACCGTGGATGGTTGAACAATGTCTCGCAGGAGGCTCATAGGGGGGGGGCAGGCTCGCTTTGGGAATGGGGGCACTCTAGACCCCGCCCACCCTGCGAAAAAGCTGCATTCCTCGTTTTAATTATTCGTAGAATACGCATAATGCGCGTTGGGCAGACCGTCAGCCGCAGCAGAGGGCGAAATGGATAGGATTCTTGCGATGCAGGTGTACGTCCGCGTGGTAGAGGCCAAGAGCTTTGTACGTGCCGCCGAGGCCCTCTCCATGCCGCCATCCACCGTCACCGGCCTGATCAAGGGCTTGGAGAAGCACCTGCGCGTCCGCCTGCTCAATCGGACGACACGCAGCGTCAGCCCCACCTCAGATGGTGAACGCTATTACGCTCAAAGCCGTGAGATCCTCAACCTCATCGAGCAAGCCGAGACAGGCTTGAAATCAGCGCCAAAGGACCTGCGTGGGCGATTGAGGATCGATATGCCAGGCGGGATCGCGCACTCGGTGATTCTGCCGAACCTCGACAGTTTCCGCCGCGAGTATCCCGGGGTCTATCTGATGATCGGGGTAGGTGACAGGCCTGTCGACCTTGTCCAGGAAGGCGTGGACTGCGTGATCCGGACGGGGGCACTAGAAGACTCCACCTTGGTAGCGCGGCCGTTGGGGAACTTCAGCTGGATCACCTGTGCCTCGCCGACCTACCTGCAAACACACGGCGTGCCACAGATCCTGGACGATCTCGCCGGACACCGCGCAGTGCACCACTTTTCTTCGGGATCACGAGGGGCCGGAAGCCTGCAGTTTCTGGTCGACGGCAAACGGCGCACTGTGCCGTTGGAGGGTTCGATTGCGGTCAACGAAACCGAGCTCTACATCAAGCTCTGCATGAGTGGCTACGGCCTGGCACAGTTGCAGCGCATCCTGGTGCAGGAGCAGCTGCAGGATGGTCGCTTGGTCGAAGTGCTGGCGCAGTGGCGCCCTCCCGCAGTGCCGGTGTCCATCCTCTATCCGCATCACCGTTACGTTTCGCCGATCGTCCAGGCATTCACCGCATGGGCGACGGCGCTGTTCGCTGCTAAGTCTGATGATGTCTAGCAGGCCGCTCGATCGGCACACCTGCGACGGCCGCGAGCCCGAGTGGACAACGGGGGCAGACAGTCTTCGTTGACGCGGGCCACCTGCGAAAGCCCATCCCGGCGCCGCTCACCCACAGTCCAACATTCTTAGACAGGAAATCGGCTGCGCTACGAAATGTCTGCTTTCGGCCAGTAGCGGACATCCGCCCTACCCTCGATCACGCGCCCTAATCGTCAGTGCCTCGATCATGAGGATGAGGGCGTTATCCGTAGCCGCCCTGCCCCCCTATGCTCCGGCTCACTGATCGCGGCAGCGCAACCATTCGCCTTTACCATTACGCAGCTGTTCCCAGCCGTTACTAAGACGCCGCATCGCCGCGC
>JAFAFD010000118.1 GCA_023423675.1 Pseudomonadota bacterium
TGCTCGACTATCCGATCAAAAACAGTCGAGCAAGCTCGACTCTACCAAGGCCAACGGAGTCAGCCATCCACGCCCGGCACGCCTTCGGCCAACGGCACGCGCGTACCGTCCAGCAGGCCGCGGCTGAGCGTGCCGTTCTCGATGAACAGCAGCTCGCCGTTCTCGCCGTTCTTGATGCTGCTGTCGATGGCGATCACGCGGCCACCATGGAAGGTGCTGACGTGCGGCATCGAGGTGTGGCCGACCACGATGCGCTTCAGGTGCAGCTGGTCGAGCACGGCCTGCACGCCGCTGCTGTCCAGCTGGCCATCGAAATAGCCGCGGTACCAGATCGGGCTGGTCTTGCCGTCGTACAGCGGCGCGGTGGCCGGGTCTGCCTTCACCTCGGCCTTGGGTGTGCCCAGCGAGGCCTGGTAGGCGGCATTGGTGGTGGCCGGGTCCAGTGCCAGCTGCACCGCCTCGGGCGAGATGCCGCCGTGCAGGAACAGGGTGTCACCGATCTTCAGCAGCACCGGACGGGTGCGCAGCCACTGGCCGATCACCGAATCGCCCGCATACAGCTGCGGGTAGCTGCGGCCCAGCAGCTGGGCGCTGCGCAGGTACTTGGGATTGACGTAGCGCAGGTCGTCGTAGAGCACCATGGTTTCGTGGTTGCCGAGCACGAAATGCACCGCGCCGCCGGCCGCCGCGGCCTGCTGCTGCAGCCCGTACAGCAGCCAGAAGGCCTCGGTCACCTGCGGGCCACGGTCGAACACATCGCCGGCGATCACCAGGGTGTCCTTGCCCAGCGCCCATTGGTCCTGCGCGTCGATCACCTTGTTGGCGCGCAGCAGCCGCACCAGCAGGCCGTACTGGCCGTGGATGTCGGACACCGCAACGATGCGCGGCGTGGCCGGCAGCACCGACACCGAGGGCGCCACCGGCGGCAGCACGTGCACGCTGTGGGCGTAGCCGCACTGCGGGGTGAAATCGGTGCCTTCGGCAGCGGCCGGGAGGGTGCGCATCTGCACCTGGTCGCCGCAGATCCACTTCGCCCGCAGCTGGTCGCCGACGCGGAACACGTAGGGACCATCGGCGTCGACATGCTCGGCCGGCGCGGCCACCTCGCGCGCCTGCAGCGACGGCGCTCCCAGCAGGGCCAGCGGCAGCAGCAGGGCAGGGTGGAGCAGGCGGCGGTGCAGCATGGTGGGTTCCTCGGCGGGCAACAAAAAAGGCGGGCCCGAAGGCCCGCCCCTGATGCTACGCCGTTGCCGGCCCCGGCAGCATGCGCCGAAGGTGGGGGGCACTGTGCGGAATCGGGTGCCCGACGCCGCGCGGCGATATCAGAACTTCGCGCGCAGGTTGAACAGCACGCGGCGCGGTTCGCCCCAGTAGCCCGCGTTGAAGAAGCCGACGTTGCGGTAATAGACCTTGTCGAACAGGTTGGTGACCGTCACGCCCACGCTCAGGTTGTCGTTGATGCGGTAGCGGCCCATCAGGTCGAACAGCACGTAGCCGCCCTGGCTCATCCTGCCGATGGCGGTGACCGGGGTGCCGTTGGCATTGAAGCGGCCGGTGGGGATCGGCTGCATCTGGTAGATCTCGCTCTGCACGCTGAAGCCGCCGCCAACCGTCCACTGGCCGTGGCTGTAGGTGGTGTTGAAGCGCGCCAGGTGCATCGGGCTGGTGCTGGCGAAGCGGCTGCCATCGGGGTTGCTGCTGTAGCTGTAGGTGTAGCCGCCGGTCATGCTCCAGTGGTCGGTGATCGAGCCGGACACTTCAAATTCGCCGCCTTGGGTGGTGATGCCCTTGCTGGCGATGTAGGGCGAGCTGCCATCGGGAAGCTCGATGTTGGTGCCTGCGGGATCGGCAACGGCCACGTTGTCCTGCTTCATGTAGAAGCCGTTCAACGAGGTGTACAGGCGGCCGCCGAAGAATTCACCCTTCAGGCCGTACTCGTAGTTGCCGCCGGTGGTCGGGTCGAGCAGCTGGTTGTTGATGTCGCGGCGCGCGGTGGCCTGGAACACGTCGGAGTAGCTGACGAAGCCGGTGATGCTGCTGCTGAGGTCATACAGCACGCCCACGTACGGGGTCAGCTCGTGCGCGGTGGTGCGCGCGCTGCGGCTGGTGAATACACCGTTGACGTCGTAGTTGTCGGTGGTGGTGCGGTAGTCGGAGTAACGCGCACCGGCGATGATCTTCAGCGGGTCGATCGGGTTCAGGCGCACGGCGGCGTAGTAGCCGGTCTCGCTGGTGTTCACCGTGCTGGACGGAATGCCGTAGTTGTAGGTGGTCGGCTTGCCGATGTTGCCATCCCACTCGTAGATGCTGGGGAAGGCAGCGACGTTGTACGGGCGCGAGGTGATGCCGGCGCGGATGGTGTCCAGGTCGCGGTCGTAGTGGTTGATGCCCACGACCAGCTCATGCGATCGGCCGAACAGCTGGAACGGACCGGAGGCGTACAGGTCGAAGGCATCCTCGCGCGTCTCGGACACCGAATACGTATCGGCGATGCGCAGGCCCAGGCCGGTCACCGCATCGGCCCAGTTGCCGGTGTTGGAGCCGGCCAGCAGCAGCGAGTCGGTGTCGGTGGCGCGGTGGTTGTAGGCCAGTCGGCCGGTCCAGCCGGCGCCGAGTTGCTGTTCCAGGGTGGCGAAGTAGTTGGTGCTCTCGCGGTTCCATTCGTTCCAGCGTGCCGCGGCGCTGTAGGAACGCGGCATGTGCGCACGCGTGCCGTCGCGGAAGTACAGCGGCGAGGCGCTCCACGCACCACCATCGGAGCCGGTCTTCAGGTAATCGATGCCGGCGCGCAGGCGGGTGCTGTCGGTCAGGTCGGCTTCGATGACGCCGTACAGGCTGGGCGACTTGTCATGCTGGAAGCGCACCCAGCTTCCCTTGTCGGTGTAGGCGCCGACGAAGCGTCCACGCACGCGGCCGCCCTTGCTGAGCGGGCCGGAGACATCCACTTCGGCACGCTTGTAGTCCCACGAACCGGCGCTGAGGCTGGTGCTGGCCTGGAAGGTCTCGGTCGGGCGCTTGCGCACCATGTTCACCGTGGCCGACGGATTGCCAGAGCCGGTGACCAGGCCGCTGGCGCCGCGCACCACTTCGATGCGTTCGTAGATGGAGGTATCGCTGAGGATCGAGTTGCCGCCCGCACCGGTGGTGTAGTTGGTGGGGATGCCATCGAACATGAAGTTGTTGATGGCAAAGCCGCGCGCGTTGAACAGCGTGCGGTTGCTGTCGTAGGACTGGATGGTGACGCCCGGGGTCTGCTGCAGCACCTCGGAAATGGTGATGAGGTTGAAATCCTCGATGCGCTGGCGGGTGAACACGGTCAGCGACTGCGGGGTTTCGCGCAGGGTCAACGGCAGCTTGGTGGCAGTGTTGGTGCCGTACACCTGGTAGCCCTCGGTGCGCTGGGTGACCATCACCCGGTCCAGTTCGGTGGTGGTCGGCGCGCTGTCCTGGGCGAAGGCCGGCGCGACGGCGCAGGCGAGCGACAAGGCGAGTGCGTTCCGGCGCAGGGCGCCAGAGGAAGGCTGATACATGGTGGAACCTCGGTTTCTGGATCAGGAACGGGAAGACGGGCGTGGCGCCGGCTTGGCCGGGCTGCGGAAACTGAGCCAGAGCACCATCGCCCCGGCACCGGCGGCGAGCACGCCGCACCAACCAACAAATCCCTGTGCAATGCCCCAGGCGGCGATGCTGGCCAGCAGGCTGGCGAGCAGCCCCAGCACGCCCAGCACCTGCAGCAGGCGACGGCGCGAGGTGGGCGGCGCATGGCCGGCCACATCGCGGTGATGGCGTTCCATCGCCATCGCCAGGCAGGCGAAGGCGGCGGCGGCCAGCAGCAGGGCGAGCACGCTCATGCGCCGGCCTCGACAGCGGCGGTGGCGCCGGTGCGTGCGGTGCGCGGCTTGCGCTGTGCCGGGACGAAACGATGCACCTTGCGTGCGGCCCACAGCAGGCCGGCGCCGATCAGCAGCAGGCCGATATCGATGCCGGCCTTGGCACCATCACCGGCAGCAAGCGCAGATACCGCGCCACCGTGCCAAGCGACCAGGTTGTACAGCGGCAGGCCCAGGGCCAGCACGCCGGCCAGCGCCAGCTGCTCGACCCAGCCGCGACGCGGTGCGCGCAGCATGGCGTGCACCACGCAGGCCGCCCAGGCGTAGAAGAACACTTTCACTTCGGCATCGCTGCGGTTGGCCACGTCCAGCGGCAGCAGGCGGTTGCCCCAGAGGAAGGCGAGCATCGCCACCGGCAGACCGGTGACGAAGCCGATGTTCAGGCGTTCGACGATGCGGAAGCCAATGTGCGGACGCGCCGGATCGGGCAGCTGGGTGCGGCGTTTTACCGTCCACAGCACCAGCCCGGTGGCCACCATCAGGGTGCCGGCCACGCCGGACAGGAAGAACAGCCAGCGCATGGTGGTGGGCGCGAAGCGCGCTGCATGCAGGCCGATCATGCCGTCGCGGGTGATGACCGCGGCCGAGCGCGGTGCAGCGGCATCCAGCAGGTTGCCGCGCGCATCGAAGCTGAGCGCGTCGGCGGCACCGGCAATCTGGTCGCCCTGCTGGCGACGCACGCTGATGCGCATCGCCGCATCGGAAGGATGTTCGATCTGCAGCGAGGCCGCATGACCGCCACCCCATTGCACTTCCGCACGGCGCAGCACCTCGGCCAGCGCCGGCGGCGTCGCGGCCACGCCACTGGCCTCGGCCTTCTCGGCGCGCGGGAACAGTTCGGCGAAGAACGCATCGCGGCCGCCGGGGTAGTTGGCATCCACCGCCCACGGCATGTACAGCGTCATCAGGGTGATCAGGCCGGTGTAGGTGATCATCAGATGGAACGGCAGCGACAGCACCGCCAGCGCGTTGTGGCCATCCAGCCAGCTGCGCTGGCCCTTGCCGAGACGGAAGGTGAAGAAGTCGGTGAAGATCTTCTTGTGGGTGATCACGCCGCTGATCAGGGCGATCAGCATCAGCATCGAACACGCACTGATGAACCAGCGCGCCCACAGCACCGGCACGTAGTGCAGGTCGAAGTGCAGGCGGTAGAAGAAGTTGCCACCGCGCGTCTCGCGCACCTGCACCGGCTTGCCGTCTGCATCCAGCTTGGCCTGGTTCGGATTGCGCTGGCCGCGGCGGCGTTCCTTTTCGCCCTGCGGCTGCCAGCTGACCGAGGTCGCGCTGCTGCGTGCGTCGGGCAGTTCGATGCTCCAGCGCTGCGCGTCCGGCGCGGTGCGGGCAAGGAACTGCTGGGCCTGGGTGACCGCGGTTGCGCTGCTGGCGGGCAGGCCGATTTCCGGCTGCATCCAGCGGGTCAGTTCTTCCTTCCAGTACGCGGCAGTGCCGGCGATGAAGATCAGGAACAGCACCCAGCCGACCACCAGGCCCGACCAGGTATGCAGCACCGACTGCGATTGGCGGATGCCACCGAGATTGCTCATGCCACACCCCCGCGCAGCAGCCAGGCCAGCAGCGCACTGAGGCCACCGGCAAGCAGCAGGCCCAGCGTGGCGCGCAGGGTGCTGCGTGCGGCATAGGCCCAGATGGCGGCCAGCGCATAGACCACGAATGCGGCCATGGTGGCGACCAGGGTGGCATCGGCCTTGGCGCCGGGCAGCAGGCGCGCCAGTGCGGCGGCCCAGCAGGCGGCCACGGCGTACCCGCCCAGCAGGCCGAGCAGGCCACGGGCCCACAGCAGGGCATGGCCGCTACCGCGCGGCACGCGCTTGGCCGGCGAAGTGCCGCTGGCAGGAGAGGAGGAAGATGCGGCCATGGCCGATGTCAATAGGAATCGTATGCAATTGCGAGCGAATGCTATTTGACACCGGTAGCTGTGTCGAGTCCCCCATTCGGGGGGGGCGCCCGCCAAAAAAAGGGGACGGAGGGGATTAAGTCGTATGTGCACATGCGACTTAATCCCCTCCGTCCCCTTTTTTGTCAGAGTTTGAGGACGACCGTCTGCTCGGGGGCGATGGCGTGGCCGGCGGCGTCCTGCGGCTGCATGTGGGGCAGGGCGGCGCCGCTGGTGCGCTCGATCAGGGTGGAATGCGCTTCGCCGGGGGCGAAACGATGCCGTTCGCCCCATTGGCGCAGGGCGACCAGCAGCGGGAACAGGTCGCGACCGGCGGGCGTCAGCACATAGTCCTGGTAGGCGCTGCCATCGGCCGCTGGCTGCTGCACCAGCAGGCCGGCCTCGACCAGCCGGCGCAGGCGGTCGCTGAGGATGTTGCGGGCCGCGCCGAGGCTGCGCTGGAAACCACCGAAGCGGGTGATGCCGTCGAAGGCATCGCGGATCACCAGCAGTGCCCAGCGGTCGCCGAGCACGTCGGCACTGCGGGCCACGGGGCAGGGGCTGTCGGCATGCATGGCGGGCTCCACCGGGATATCTGGTTGCAGTTTAAAACCAGTGGCGCTACCGTGCATCCAGTTTCAAAATGCAACCACAAAGATGAGCCTCCCCGTATCGCGGCCACTGCTCGGCCTGCTGGCGGTCGCCGCCGGCGCCAGCGTGGCCAATGTCTACTACGCGCAACCTCTGCTGGAACGGCTGGCCCAGGCCTTCGCCCTCGACACGGCCGTGGCCGGCGCGGTGCTGGCGGCTACCCAGGCCGGCAGCGTGCTGGCCCTGCTCGGGCTGTTGCCGCTGGCCGACCGTGGCGACCGCCGGCGCCTGCTGCGGGTGCAGTTGCTGGCCCTGGTGGCCGCGCTCCTGCTGCTGGCGGCTGCGCAGACGGCGGCGTGGTTGCTGGCCGGCATGCTGCTGGCCGGGCTGCTGGGCACGGCATTCACCCAGGGGTTGATCGCCTATACGGCCCAGCTGGCGCCGGCCGAACAGCGCGGGCGCATGGTCGGCGCCGTGCAGGGCGGGGTGTTCATCGGCCTGCTGTCGGCGCGCGTGCTATCCGGCAGCGTGGCCGCCGTGGCCGGCTGGCGTGCGGTCTACCTGCTGTCCGCCGTGTTGATGGCGGCGTTGGCGCTGTTGCTGTGGCGACGATTGCCGGCCTTGCCGGTGCCTGCGCTGCCGCCGTCATGGCGCACGCTGCTGGCGTCGATGGCCAGGTTGCTGCGCGACGACCGCACGCTGCGTGAGCGCGGGCCGCTGGCGCTGCTGTTGTTTGCCGGCCTCAACGTGTTCTGGGCGGCGGTGCCGCTGCCGCTGTCGGCGCCGCCGTTGCACTGGTCCACTGCCGCGATCGGTGCATTGGGCCTGGCTGGCATCGTCGGTGCGCTGTTGGCGGGCCGGGTCGGCCACTGGATGGATCGCGGTTTCGCCGTGCGCGTCAGCCTCGCTGCGCTGCTGCTGATGCTGGCGGCGTGGTGGCCGCTGCTGGGGTTGCCGCACTCGCTGGGGCTGCTGTTGCTGGGCGTGGTGCTGCTGGATCTGGGCGGGCAGGCACTGCACGTGTCCAACCAGGCACTGCTGCTGCGCGCACCGGTCGAACAGCATGGCCGCCTGGTGGCGCTGTACATGCTGTTCTACGCGGTGGGCAGCGGCGCCGGTGCAGCTGCCGGCACCTGGATGCAGGCACGCCACGGTTGGAACGCGGTGTGCCTGCTGGGTGCCGGCATCGCGGCGCTGGCGCTGCTGTGGTGGGCGCGCGGGCGCCTGCGCCGCTAGCCGTGGGGCGGCTTACTTCACCTGGCGGCAGTCGCGCAGATGGATGTGGCCGGTGTCGATGTTGTCGACCACGCCTTCCAGCTTCACCCAGTCTTCCAGGCGCAGGGTGGCACCCAGGGCGCGCTGGTCGTTGGCCAGTGCGCAGTGCACGGTGAAGTTGGCGTTGTTGTCACCGGACGACTGGCGCCCACCGATGCCGCCGATGCCCTTCATCTTGGTCACCAGGTAGCCGACTTCGAAGGTCTTGTTGATGTTGTTGGCCTGGGCGGTATACACCTGCCCATCGATGATGAAGCGGCGCCCGAAATACTTCACGAACATCGGCTGGTACAGCGAATCGGTATCCGGCAGCGGGCCATCGGAGAACAGATTTTTCAGCGGCATCGTGTTGATGTTGCGCTGCAGTTTCTTCGCTTCCTTGCCCAGCACGGTGGACATGCCCACGGCGGTGGCCGGGGTCGGCTTGTCAAAGCCGCTGGAAATGCGCACGGCCTCGGCGATGGCCTCACCTTCCTTGCCGGTCTTGAGCTGGTTCAGCCAGCCACAGAACGCGCCGCGTACGTCCTCATCCTTGGCCGTCTGCCCACGGGCCAGTTTGGTGCCGACCAGCACGGTGCCCTTGTTGCTGATGGAAACCGCAGTGACCAGCGGCACCTTCAGATCCGTCTGCATGACGTACATCTGGCCTTCGGTCTCGGTGAAGACATCACCGCTGACAAAGTTGTTGCCTTCATCCAGGGCCAGCTTGCGCAGCTGGCCCAGGCCGCTGCTGGGCTTCAGGCCGGGGATGGTGACTTCGGTGAGGTAGGTCTGGCCGTTGCGCGGGTCACCGACCGACTTGAAATTCTGTTCGCAGGTGGCCGCGGCGGCGCTGGCGGTGGCACCCAGGGCGCACGCAGCGGCGAGGGTGACGGGGAGAGTCCTTCTGTTCCACATGTGGCCGGTTCCTTGTGCTGGGAGTTCCATCTGGGGGCCGCGGCGTCCGGCGGCCCGCCCCGTGGTGGCGGGGTTGCCGGCCATCATAAAGGGCAGCGCGTGACAGGCAAAACGACGCCCGGCCGCGCGCCGTGGTTCCGTCGCTGCAATGTTATAAACAGCGTAATAGTCTCCCGCGGCCGCCGCGCGTAGCCTGACCGCATTGCACAGGAGCTTTGCCATGGGTCATGACCACGACCACCTTCCATCTGAAACCCGCCACGAGAAACCGTTGTGGTGGGCGCTTGGGCTGACCACCACGTTCCTGGTGGTGGAAGTGGTGGGGGCGTTCTGGACCAACAGCCTGGCCCTGCTGTCCGATGCCGCGCACATGGCCACCGATACGCTGGCACTGATGATCGCGCTGGTCGCGGTGCGGCTGAGCCGGCGCCCGCCGGATGCGCGACGCACCTACGGCTATGCCCGCCTGGAAGCGCTGGGCGCGATGATCAACGGCGCGATGCTGTTCGTGGTGGCCGGCTACATCCTGTGGGAAGCCATCGCGCGCTTCCGCCAGCCGCAGGAGATCGCCTCCACCGGCATGCTGGTGATCGCGGCGATCGGCCTGGTCATCAACCTCATCTCGATGCGGCTGCTGCAGGCCGGCAGCGGTGAAAGCCTCAACGTGAAAGGCGCCTACCTGGAAGTGTGGGCCGACATGCTGGGCTCGGTGGCGGTGATCGTCGGCGCGCTGCTGATCCGCTGGACCGGCTGGAAGCCGATCGACCCGATCCTGGCCGTGCTGATCGGCCTGTGGGTGCTGCCGCGCACCTGGGTGCTGATGCGCGAGGCGATCAACGTGCTGCTGGAAGGCGTGCCCAAGGGCACCGACGTGGCCAAGGTGCGCGCGGGCCTGTCCGCGCATGCAGCGGTGGTGGACGTGCATGACCTGCATGTGTGGGCACTGGCATCGAGCACCCCGGCGCTGACCGCGCACGTGGTGATGCGCGAGGGAACCGACGCCGACGCACTGCGCCGCGAACTGGGTGCGCGCCTGCACGAAGAGTTCGGCATCGACCACGTGACCCTGCAGATCGAGGCGGATCATTGCGGCGAAGCGTGCGGGCAGCCGGTGGAGCACGGGCATGACCATGATCATGACGCGCAGGGCCATCATGGCCACGTGCATCGGTAACCGCCGAGGCGACTGGGTAGCGTCGACCGTTGGTCGACTGCTCCTGATTC
>JAFAFD010000129.1 GCA_023423675.1 Pseudomonadota bacterium
CTACCAGGCCTCACGCTCGATCGCCGGCAACGCATCGGACAACAACAAGCGGTCGATCCGCCGCAGCGAACTTTCCAGCTGCCGGCGATCCGCCGCCCGCCCCAATGAAAGCCGCACACCCTGCTGATGCACCACCCCCGGCGGGCAGAACGCCGAGGAAGGCGAAATCGCCAATCCTTGCGACTGCGCCGCGCGCACCAGCGTGGCATCGGTCCACGGCGATGGCACTCGGCACCAGGCGTGCAGCCCCTCAGCACGCATCAGCAACGAAGGCGCCAGAAGATACCGTGCCATCCGCGTCCGCTCGCGCGCTTCGCTGCGAACCTGTGCGAGCAGCGCCTGCGCCGAGCCATCCAACAGCAGCTGGCTGGCCAGCGCCGACACCAGCGGGTGGCCCATCAGCCGCGTTGCCCGCAGCGCGGCTGCCATTGCCTCGGCATGTGCGGCACTCGGGCAGTGCACAAAGGCAGTACGCAGGCCAGGGCTGATCACTTTCGACAGCGTGGCGATGTAGAACACGTGGTGCGGGGCCAGCGTTGCCAATGGTTGCGGTGCATCTTCAGCGAGGTGCCAGTACGGATCATCCTCGAGCGCCAGCAGGCCCTCGCGTTCCAGCACACGGGCCAGCGCCTCGCGCCGCTGCAGGGGGAGGGTCAGCCCGGTCGGGTTCTGGCAGGTGGGGTTGAGATAGACCAGCCGCGCCCCGCTGTTGCGCGCCTGTCGTGCCAGCGCGCCGGGACACATCCCGTGTTCGTCGCCGTCCACCGGCAGCAGCCGACGTCCAAGCGCGGCGGCGGCCTGCAGCAACCCCGGATAGACCAGGGCATCGCACAGGATCGTATCGCCTTCGCAGCCCTGGCTGACCAGGATCGCCGTCAACGCCACCTGCGCGCCCTCGGTCAGCAACAGGCGGGCATCGTCCACCGGGCCGAGCATGGGCTGCATCCAGCGCGCCGCCGCATGGCGGTCAGTCGGGTTGCCGCCTCCCAGGTGATAGGTCATCAGGTTCAGTGCGTTGCTGCGTGCAAGCACGGCGGCGGCACCGCGGCGCAGCGTCTCGGCCAGCGCGTCGGCGTCGGGCACCGGCGGCACATTCATGCTCAGGTCCACCGCCTGGACGAAGCCGGCCTTGGGCGGTGCAATGAAGCTTCCTTGTGGCCCGCGTGCCTCGATCAGGCCCCGCTTGCGCGCTTCATCGAAGGCGCGGGTGACCGTGGTCAGGTCGATGCCGAGCTGCTGCGCCAGCGCGCGCTGCGAGGGCAGGCGCTGGCCCGGTACAAGGCCGCCGCGGCGCACCGTGCGTTCCAGCGAATTGACGATGCGCAGGTAGATCGGCCCGCTGTGCGCAAGCACGTCCTGCACCCATTCGCGTGCTGCGACATCCGGTCGCGGCATGTACGGAGCATGTCGGGGCGTATCTTTGCTTCCAACGGCGGGAGCCTGTCCATAACCATCGGTCGGTTCGGACAGGTGACCGCCGTTGTCGTCTGCGGCGGCTGCACCGGCCAGCGTCAGTGATGTCATCGCGCGTCCTCAGCGCTTGGCCTGCCAAGGGCAGTAACAGCCCACGGCAAGCAGTCCCTTCGGGCGCACGGTCTCGCCGCGCACCAGCCTGTCCAGCAGCGGTTCGACAAAGCTGTTGGCCGAATTGCAGACCATGCCGATGCTGTACGGCCCGGCATAGGCGAGGTGGCCCTGGCGATCCCAGATGGCTACCGCGGGGCTGGCCGGAATGTGTTCGATGCCGTCGATGGTCGGCAGGTTGATCACCTTGTTGCGCAGCGGCTCGGGCAGCTCGCCCTGGGTACCCGGGCGACGGATCGCATAGAAGTCGATACCGGCGCGGCGGTACATGCTGATCAGGTAGCTCAGGTGCGCACCGGTCTCGCGGTTGCACACGCCGCAGGCCGGGTCCCAGAAATGCACCACGCGGATGCGGCCGGTATCACCGGCCAGATCGGTCGGCAGGCGCAGCTGCGAATCATCGAAGACGATGGCCTGCTCGGTGAATGTGGACTGTGCGCTGTAGCCGAAGTACTGCCACAGCGCAGTCGCCACGCCGGCCATGAACAGGCAGGCGAGGGCGATTATCGCTGGCAGCAGCCAGCGGCGGCGCGGCGCGGCTGCGCCCATCAGGAATCTTCCTGGCCGAACTTGTGCACGTACTGCTTGCGCATCTCGCGGCAGGAATCGGCCTGCGCGCGACGCTGGATCTCGCTACGCGACGGATCTTCGCTGCGTTGTACGCACTGCTCGATGGCATGGCGTTCGGCGGCCTGCACGTCCACGGTCTGCGGCTGCAGGCAGACCCAGGCAAGCGCGGCCAACATCAACAGCACAAAGCCACCGCACCCGGCCATTACCAGGTGGAACTTCAGTTTCCCGGCGCGCATTGATGCACGTCCCTTCATCCATACAATGCATACAAAATATCATCTTGTATGGATTCAAGCCATGCGTCCGGTTCAGACGATGGCGTTGTGCCGGGCCTCGGGCGCTTCAGACAGGATCTCGTTCAGCTTGGCCAGCGCACCTGCCAGCGCGCCCTGGTCGACCGCGCCGCCCAGCGACAGGCGGATCGCGTTGCCCGGTGGCGGCTCTTCCACGCTGAAGGCATCCGAGCTGGCGATGCCCAGGCCCTGTTCCTGCGCGGCCTGGATCAGCCGGTACTGGTCCAGCCGTGGCGGCAGCGGCAGCCACACATGCAGGCCAGCCGGATGCGCCTGGGCGCGGGACGGCAGGTACTGCGCGGCAATCGCCTGGCGCTCGCGCAGTTCCTGCTGGAAGCGCTGCACCATGTCCTGGGCCTGGCCGCTGCGGATCCACTGCGACGCCACCGCCACCATCGACTGGGTCGGCATCAGCGCGATTGCGCGCAGCGCATCCAGCACCGGTTCCATCGGCTCGCCGACCGGCACCACCAGGTAGGCGGTGCGCAGGCCCGGCGCCAGGCACTTGGACAGAGTGGAGATGTAGTAGACCGGGCAGCCGGCGTCGCGGTGGGCGGCCAGCGGTGGCGCGGCGTCACCGGCCAGCAACCAGTAGGGATCGTCTTCGATCACGGTCAGATCGTGCCGCTTCGCCACCGCCAGCAGGGCCCGCCGGCGCTGTGCCGACATCGTCACCGTGGTCGGATTCTGGATGGTCGGCACCAGGTACAGCAGGCGCGGACGGCGTAGCTGGCAGGCTTCTTCCAAGGCGTCGGGCAGCATGCCTTCGGCGTCCATTGCCACCGGCACCACGCCCCGCTGCAGCACGCGTGCGGCCGCCAGCAGGCCCGGGTAGGTCAGGTGTTCGGCGGCGATCAGCTCGCCCGGCTGGGTGCGGGCCAGGATCAGCGCACACAACGCGGTCTGCGCGCCCGGGCAGATCACCACCTGCTCGGCACCGACCGTGCCCAGCATCGGCGCCAGCCACTGCACGGCCGCCGCCCGGTCCTCGCGGGTGCCGGCGCCGACGTGGTAGCTCATCAGTTCGCCCCGGCCCAGCTGCTGGCCCACATGCTGGAAGCCGGCCTCCATGCCCTGTGCGAACGGCGCGCTGCCCAACAGCGGCGGGATGTTCATGCTCAGGTCCACCGAGGTGCTGCGGTTGCCGGCCGACAGCGCGATGAAGGTGCCACCGGCTCCCTGCGCATCCAACAGGCCGGCCTGGCGCAGCTCGGCGAAGGCACGGGTGACCGTGGTCAGGTCCACGCCCACCTGCTGGGCCAGGTCACGCTGCGGCGGCAAGCGGTCGCCCGGGCGCAGCACACCGTCATCCACCGCCTCGCGCACCTGCTGGGCGATCTGCAGGTACAGCGGTCCGGCGCCCTCACGGAAGGGGCGAACCCAGGTCCGGTTGGGGTGTTTCAGGCGGCGGCCGGCAGCAGGAGGCGTCATCGGTCGAATTTTTCCATACGTGCAGATGCACAAGTCCATACAATCATGTATCTTGTATGGGCTTGATTGGGGTGGTTCGCTTATTTGTAGGCGACCTCGTGCCCACAGTGTAGCCGCTCCACGCCCGGGCGCTGCGCGCAGGCGAGCCGGTCAAGCGCGC
>JAFAFD010000164.1 GCA_023423675.1 Pseudomonadota bacterium
GCGCAGGAAAAGCGCGCCAAGGCCGCGCTGCTGGCCTACTCGCTGGGTGCCACCGTGCTCGATACGGGCGTGGTTGGTGACGTGATCTGGGACAGCCCGGCCTTCAACGCAGGCCTGGCACCGGGCATGAAGGTGATTGCCGTGGGTGGCCGCGAGTACAGCAGCGAGCGCCTGAAGGACGCCGTCTCGGCCGCGGCCAATGACAAGGCGCCGATCGTGCTGCTGGTCATGCAGTTTGATCGCATCGACACGATGAGCATCGACTACCACGGTGGCCTGCAGTACCCGGTGCTGGAACGCATCGCGGGCAAGCCGGACCGCCTTGCAGAGCTGTGGAAGGCGCGATGATGCATTGATCTCTGTAGAGTCGAGCCATGCTCGACTTTGCCCTTTGTAGAGTCGAGCCATGCTCGACTTTGCCCTTCGTAGAGTCGAGCGATGCTCGACTTTGCCCTTCGTAGAGTCGAGCCATGCTCGACTTTGCCTTTTGTAGAGTCGAGCCATGCTCGACTGCTTCGGCCAACAACAGCCGAGCATGGCTCGGCTCTACAGGAGCGGCGCAGCCGAGCATGGCTCGGCTCTACAGGAGCGACCGCAGCCGAGCATGGCTCGGCTCTACAGAAGCGATTATTCGACGTCGGCGGCGCTTTCGCAGGTGCGCTCTGGCGCGCACAGGCGGTCGAGCAGCGCCAGGGTGACGCCGTTGCTCCAGCCGAAACCATCCTGCAGCGGGTACTCGCCGCCACCGCCGCCGCTGGCCGAGCCATCCACTACGTATTTCTCCACCAGCTTGCCGTCGCGGTCGTAGACCGATTGCACCGTGCGCAGGAAGCGCACGCCCAGCGTCCGCGCCAGCGCCTGCTGGCCGTAGTGCTGCAGCCCGTCCACGGCCACCCACTGCAGCGGCGCCCAGCCGTTCGGCGCATCCCATTGCTGTCCGGTGTCGCGCTGGGTGGTCAGCAGTCCACCGGAGCGCAGCAGGCCGGCTTCCACGGCATCGGCGGTGCGTCGGGCCTGCGCAGTGTCGGCAATCTTCAGCCACAGCGGGAATAGTGCTGCGGCGGTGAGGGCAGGGCGCTGCTGGCCGCTGTCTAGGTCGCGGTCGACGTAGTACCCCTGGCGCGCATCCCACAGCTGCGTGTTGATGGCCGCGCGACGTGAGGCGGCCAGCTGCTGGAAACGGCGCGCATCGTCACGCGCACCGGATGCCGTGCTCGCGCGCGCCAGCGTCTGTTCCAGCTGGAACAGCAGGCTGTTCAGATCCACCGGCACGATGGACGTGGTGCGGATGCTGGACAGCTGCGCCGGGTCATCCAGCCAGCGCGAGCTGAAATCCCAGCCGGATTCGGCACCGGCCCGCAGATTCCGGTAGACCTGCGAGGGCGCGCGTTGTGATGCCTGCGCCGCCGTGGCCAGATCATCCGTCCACGATTCGGTCCGCGGCACCGCGCGCGCATCCCAGTAGCGGTTGAGCAGCTGACCGTCGGCCAATCGCACCACGCGTTCGCGCGCCTGGCCCGGTGCAAGGCCTTCCGCGCCGTGCATCCAGAACGCGTGTTCGATGCGCAGCTGCGGCAGGTAGCGCCGGTACGCGTCGTCACCTTCGTGGCTGGCCAGCAGTTCCACCATCAGGCTGAAGAACGGCGGCTGCGAACGGCTGAGGTAGTAGCTGCGGTTGCCGTTCGGGATGTGGCCGTACTGGTCGAGCTGCCAGGCGAAGTTGTCGACCATGTCGCGCACCTGCTGCCAGCGTTGGCTGGACGCGAGGCCGAGCAGGGTGAAATAGCTGTCCCAGTAATAGACCTCGCGGAAGCGGCCGCCGGGCACTACGTAGGGATGCGGCAATGGCAGCAGCGAACCGTGCGGATCGACGCTGGCGGTGTGCCGTTGCAGGACCGGCCACAGGCCTTCGATGTGCGCGCGCAGCGTCTCTCCGGAAGGTGGCACGTAGGCGGGTGCATCGCCGGGTACGTCGAAGCGGGTCGCGACGAAATCGCGCAGGGTGTAGCCGGGTTGCTGCTGTGTGGTTTGCCAGTCGGCCAGTACGGCCGCCGCCGGCTGGCGCGGTACAGCGTCGGCAAACGTCTTCTGGTCGGCAAACAGATGTGCTCGCTGCACCTGCTGGAACAGCGGAGCCAGTTGCTGGTCGGGCGCCGGTGGCGTGACAGCGTGCGTCTGTGCTGCCACCGTTACACATGTCGCCAGCAGTGCGGGCAGCATCAGCCAGGCGGAACTGCATCCGGGGTGACGCATGGGAGCCTCCGATTTCGCCAACAGGCACTGTAGGCTGCGCGCTGTGAAAAGACGGCGACTGCGCATCCAGGTCGCCGTTCCGACTCAGTTCTTTTCAGCCACCTTCAGCAGCGTGCCGGCCTTGTCGAACGTGAGGCTGATGCTCCTGCGGTCACCATGCACTTCATCCGGGCGCCAGGACAGGCGTGCGTTGCTACGGATGACCAGATACACGTAGTCGACCTTCTCCGGCGTGGCCATCACGGTCTCGCGCTGTTCCTGCAGAGCCTTGGCGACACGGGCCACGGCGGTGAAGTCGATGTCATCCAGGGCCGCGCTGTTGTCCTGCAGATTGAACAACCTGCCCATCCGGTGCAGATTGACCGGCTCGCCCTTGCGCCACGCACCATCAGCGAAGTGGTAGCTGTCCACGTTGCCGGCCACGTCCGGATCGATCAGGTCGAGGTTGATGCGGCCATCGCCATAGACATTGATGCCGCCATAGATGCGCAGGGACTTGCCCTGAAGGGCAGACATGGCCTCCAGCGCGTCACGCGCGGCCTGCAGACGCTCGGTATCGAACACCAGGTTGGATGACTGCGGTGCAGGAGCCTGCACAGGTTCAGGTGCAGGTGAGGCGGCGGCCCGCTGCCGGGTGTACTCGCCGGGTGCGCCGGACAGCGGCTGGCCGGCAAGCGTCTCGCGCAGTGTATCCAGTGCGCCACCTGCTACCGCAACCGCTGCCAGCAGCAGCACGGTCAGTGCAAAGATAAGGGCGGTGGAAGGTGGGCGCTTCATGGCAGCTCCATCCGCACGTTGGTGCGGTCATCCGGATCGTAGAGCAGGGTGACCGCATCGCGCGGTACCGTCGCCAGGTCCAGCAGCGATACGATGCGGCGTACGCTGACCTGGTGTACGGCACCGTCGCGGTCGGTGAACTGCAACTGGAATTCCAGCTGCGGCTGTTCGTTGATATAGGTGCCGGTCTGGCGCACAGCCAGCACGTCGGCCCGCACGCCGACGCCGCGGTACTTCAGCGCCTCGCCACGTGCATCCATCTGCAACGCGCGGCCAAGCAGGCGCAGGCCGCCCACATACGCGCACAGCACCAGCGGGCAGACCAGCAGCGGATGGCCGAGGGAAAGAAAGGTCCAGCCCTGGCCCTCGTTCTGCAGGCGCCAGCACAGGACATAAGCCATCACCACAACAGCAACGCCAAGCAGACCGGCCGCCGCACGACGGCACAGGCTGGCCACGTCCATTTCCGGGGCCGCACCGGCCAGGACCAGGCTGGGAAACACGCCGGGCGAACGGCTTATGCGCGCCTCCAGCTCCTTGCCAACGGCAAAGCGCTGCAGGTGCGGCTTGCTGTCAACCAGCACCAGCTGATCGGTGATCGGCGTGCCGGAAAGATTGTCGAACGAGAGCTGCAGTTTCCACTGCGCAAAACCCCGCACATGCACCCCGGTCTGCTCGGCGTGTTCGACACGCGCGTTGCGTGGCTCGCCGTGGGCAAGGATATCGCGTACACGGTGGATCGCCCGCAGTGGCGCAAGCATCAGGTAATGCAGAAAGGCGTACAGCAATGTCAGCCACAGCGTCAGCGAAGCGGCCAGCAGGGCCAGCGCCAGCCAAGGCGCGCTGCGCGCAGCATGCGGGATCGAGCCATCGGCGCCGAAATACAGAATGCAGGGGAAGGGCAGCGCGAAGAACAGCAGGAAGGCGCTCCAGAACCAGAGTTGTCCTTTCATGGAAGCAGGTGTTGGCGAAACAGGGGGCGCAGCGTACTACGCTTCACCGGAACTGCAGCGTCAACAGGAAGTAACGCCCCAGCGGATCATCCAGCCCGGCCATCTGCCCGCCGCTGCCCACCAGGTAGTTCACCGGCGCGGTATCGAGCACGTTGTGCACGTCCAGCGCCGCCACCACGCGCGGGCTCAGCTTGCGTGCCACGTGCAGGTTCCAGCGCAGCTGCGCAGGGTTCATGCAGCGATGCGCCTCGCGCTGCTCCACCGGGCAATCCTCGCCGGCCAGCCACGCACGCGTGCGGCCCACGCGGTTTCCGCGCAGCGCGATGTCCCACGAGGGGTTCTGCCACTGCACGTTGATGATGCCGGCGAAGGTGGGTGTGGCGTGGCCGCGCAGGTCCACCGATTCGCCATGCGCGCGGTCGCGGCGCAGCTCCTGCTGCTTCAGGCCATCCAGCGAGAACAGCCAATGGCCATCGCGGCCGGCATCGATGCGGTACTCGCCGCGCAGCACCCAGTTGCGCGAGGTGGTGCGGCCGATGTTGTCGAAGGACAGGCGCAGGTCGCGCAGGCGGCCCTGCTCGTCCAGTTCCCACGTGTCGGGGTTCCACAGCGCATCGCTGGGCTGCAGCGCGAGGATCTCGTTGCGCAGCTCGACGATGTTGTGGGTCAGCGACAGCGAGAACGCGTCGGTGGGCGTCCAGCTGGCCGCCAGCGAATGGCTGCGCGAGGTCTCGGCGCGCAGCGCATCGTTCTCCACCACGTCCACTTCCACCGCGCAGCCACCGCCGCGCAGCGTGCGTGCACACGGCGGCAGGGTGTCCGACGCGGGCAGCGCCAGCAGGCCGAAGTAGGCCGGTGGCCGCCGCCGCTCGAACAGGCTGGGTGCGCGGAAGCCGCGGCCACTGGCCAGCAGGAACGACCAGTGCGGGCTCGGGCTCCAGCGCAGGCCGGCGCGCGGCGAGAACGCGCTGTCGCCATCATCGCGGTCCAGCCGCGCGGCCAGGTCCAGGCGCAGCGTCGAAGCCAGCGGCAGGCCGACTTCGGCATACGCCGCACTGCTCGGCCGCGACAGCCGCCGTTGTTCCAGCGGCAGGCCCAGCGCCAGTTCGCCCTTGCCCAGCAGCGGGTCGGGCAGCGAGGTCCAGCGCTCCTGGCGCAGGTCGAGGCCGGTGGCCAGCTGTGCCTTGCCGCCGGGCAGGTCCATCAGTTCGCGCTGCACGCCCCACCAGCCCTGCAGCTGGGAGGTGCGGCCGCGGTTGCGGATGGTCGGGAACAGTTCGTCGGCCAGGCCCGGTGGCAGCGTGGAAAAACCGGGCAGGAAGTCCAGCGCGAGCGCGGCCTCCAGCAGGCGCTCGCTGCGCACGGCGCCGCCGGTACGCAGGTCCACCTGGCTGCGCTGCGCACTCAGTCCGGCCTCCCAGCTGCGGCCGCGCTGGTCG
>JAFAFD010000283.1 GCA_023423675.1 Pseudomonadota bacterium
CGCGAGGCGCTGGGGGCGGCGCGCTACCGCGCGCGCAGGGCTGGGCAGGCCAACCACGCCGATGTGCGCTCGTGCAGCGACATGGGGCTGCTCGACAAGATCCGCGCGGCCGTCAGTGCCCGCGACACCGAACTGGCCGGCTTCCTGGTTCACGTGCTGTGGCAACGCTACCCGCTGCAGCTGAAATAAATTCGCGTCGGGGTGGCTCTTGTCATTCGGCTTGTTGATAATGCGGGGTTCAGGTTGTTCCCGCTGGCGCGCCCGGGATGGCAGGCGTGCATGTTCGACATGGCTTTGACGATGACCACCACCAGCGACACCACCACCGAAGCTGCACAGAGCGGCGCACCCCTGTTCTACACCCGTCCGGTGCCGCTGCAGGCCGATGTGCATGCCGATGTGCGCATCCTGCCGGGCAAGCTGGAGTTCGCTGCAGGCAGCAACTCGATCCCGCTGGTGCTCGGCGAATTCTCGCTGGCGCTGCACCACTTCCCGATTCTTTTCGCTGGCCCGACCGCCGTGCCGATGGCCGCCGTCGGCATCACCACCGAAAACCTGTTCATCACCGATGGCCTGTGGGCGGATGAAACCTACATCCCGGCCTACCTGCGTCGCCACCCCTTCATCTTCATCGATACCGGCAAGGACAATGACTTCCTGCTGGGCATCGACGAGGAGAGCCCGCGCATCGTGCGTGGCGGCGAAGAAGGCCAGCCGCTGTTCGTCGATGGCAAGGCCACCGACATGGTGCAGCAGGCACTGGAATTCTGCGGCCAGTTCACCCGCGAGCACGAACAGACCCAGGCCTTCTCCAAGGCACTGCTGGAAAACAACCTGCTGGTCGAGCGCAACGCCACCATCCGCCTGCCCGATGGCCGTGAGTTCAACCTCAATGGCTTCTTTGTGGTGGACGTGGAGAAGTTCGTCGCGCTGCCGGACGCCACCGTGGTCGAATGGCACCGCAGCGGCTGGCTTGCGCTGATCCACCAGCACCTGATGTCGCTGGGTCGTTTCAACGACCTGACCCGTCGCCAGGCTGAGCGCAGCGCGGCCTGAGTCAGGACTCTGGCGCGGCGGGAAGATCGCCGCGCCAGACACGCAACACCCGCAGCAGCCGCTGCGCTTCGGGCCAGTCCGGGGCAGCGGCGTTGCCCACGCTCCACAGTTCACCCGCCACGTCCTGCATGGCGGCGACGCCGCGCATCTGCAGGACGCCCTGCAGGCGGTGGGCATGATGGCGCAGCGCCGGTGCATCCCGCGCGTCCATGGCCTGCTGCAGCAGCGCCATTTCTGCGCGGATGTCCTGATCGTAGTCCGCAAGCAGCTGCGCCGTCAGGTCGGTTGCGGACGGCGACTCCGTGCCGCCCAGGTCCAGTGCCTCCAGCAGTGGCTCGATCTGCAGCGGCTTGACCAATACACCATCGAATCCCGCACGCTGGCAGCGCTGCAGGTGCTCATCGCCGCTGTGCGCTGAGAGTGCGAGCAGGCATGCCCGATTCACCAGGTCGCGCTCCTGGGCGCGCAACTGCGTGGCGAGCGTATAGCCATCCATCGCGTCCAGTTCTATATCAAGCAGGACGACCGACGCGGGTGAGGCGGCCTGCTGGGCAAGCGCGGCGGCGGGGCCATCGGCCTCGCGCACGTCCGCGCCGAGCTGCTGAAGCTGTGCGGCAATGACCCGGCGATTGAGTACGTGATCGTCGACCAGCAGCACCTGCAAGCCGCTGAGTGGCATCGGCGTATCCTGCGCCTCCTGCGCAATCGCTTCCTCATCCAGCACCCGCACCGGCACGCGCAGGATGAAGCGGCTGCCGCGACCATGGACGCTGTGAGCATCCAGGGTGCCGCCCATGGCCTGCGCCAGCTGACGGCAGATCGACAGACCCAGCCCGCTTCCGCCGCGCTCGTGGCCGCCGTCTGCCTGCCGATACGGCGCGAACAGCTCGGCCATCTGTGCGGGCGCAATGCCGATGCCACTGTCGACCACCTCGATCTGCAGCCGGGTAGGGTGCAATGCGGCGTCCAGCTCCACGCGCAGATCCACGCCGCCCACGTCGGTGAACTTGAGTGCGTTGCCCAGCAGGTTGTCCAGGATCTGGCGCAGGCAGTCGGGATCGACCAGCACCGGCGGCAGGGCTTCGTCCGCATGCAGTTGCAGTCGCAGGCCTCGCTGCTGGGCCTGCGGCGTCGCGGCCTGCACGCCCTGCGCGCATAGCGCAGCCGGCGCGCATGGCCGGGGCCGCGGCCGGAAGCTGCCGTCCGCCAGCCGGGAGAAATCCAGGGCGCGGTTGAGCAGCCTGCGCAGGGTCTGCCCGGCATTGGCGGCGATGGACGCGAGTTCATGCGCACCGGCCGGCAAGGCGCTCTGCTTGAGCAGATCGACCGCCGTCACCATGGCCTGCGCCGCATTGCGTACTTCGTGATTGACCATGCCGGAGGCGTGGTTGCGCTCACGCTGCTGCGCCTGCAGGCGCCCGCGCCGGCGCCGGCATACAGCGAGCGAAACGAACAAGGCCAGCAGCGCCATGGAGATGACCGGCAGCACCCAGCGCGGAGTCCGGATGGTGGCATGGTGCCATCGGTCCGCCAGTGTCTGCCGGGCCCAGTGCTGCAGCAGCGCGGCGTGCTCATCGATACTGATCCGTGCCAGCGCATCTTCAATGCGGTCGATCAGCTGCTGGTCGCTGTGGCGTGCCAGCAGGTGCAGTTCGTGCGGGAAGTGGCCGCGCAGGGGCTGCACGCGCAGGCGTTTGTGGAAGTCGCGCCGGAACACCGGGCGCAGGCTGGCCTCCAGGCCGATGGCTGCATCTGCTGTGCCGGCATCGACCAGCGCCAGTGCCGCATGCATGTTGGGCGCGGCAAGAACCTGCGCCTGAGGATGGCGCGCGGCCAGCCAGGCGGGATAGGGGTCACCTTCCACCGCAGCAAGCTTGAGGCCGCTCAATCCGCTGGCGTCATGGGGCAGGGGAGTGCCCAGCGGGCCGGCCAGTACGGTGTCGCCACCGTGAAACGGGCGGGACTGGATGAGACTAGTGCAGGGCAAAGGAAGGTCAGTGACCGCGCCTTGCACCAGCACCAGGTCGGCCTGCTGCGCGCAGACGGCTGCGATGGCGGCGAGGGTGCTGTCATGCGGCTGCTCGATGAAGGACAGGCCGGAGTGTTGTGCAACCAATTTCGCATAACGATGCGCAATGGTGGGCGGCGCGTCTGGCCGTGCCTGCTCGGGAAATGGTCGCAACATTGGTCCAGTTGCGACACGCACTGGGCGCCGTTGATGCCCGGATGGTTGCGGGCCATCCATGGTGGCGCTGGTCAGCAGGCAGGCCGCGAGTGACGCAACCGCCAGGCGCAGCCACATCGCCGCGATCACAGCGCCTCCAGCTGGGTGCGGAGTGCGTAGATTTCGGCGTCATTGCGCAGGCCCAGCTTGCGCAGCGCGGCGCTCTTCTGGGTGCTGATGGTCTTGATGCTGCGGTGGCGCTGCACTGCAATTTCGGACACCGTCATGCCATCCAGCAGCAGATGCAGCACCTCGCGTTCGTTGCGGCTGAGTGGCTCGCGCGTGGGCGGCAGCTTGCACCCGGGCGGAAGCCGGAGCAGCCCCTGGGACACCCGGATTACTGCATCGGAAAGCTCGGTCAGGGGTTCGCATTTGCTGACGTAGCCGCTGATTCCGGCATCCAACAGCACATGGATGCCGGCATTCGACGACTGCCCGGCAAATGCCAGCAACGAGACCCGCGGCGCGCACTCGCGCAGCTTCAGAACCAGCTCCGGGCCGGTCAGATCGTCCATGCCCAGAGTGATGTCGATGATCGCCACATCGACCGGGTGGTTCATCAGGTACTGCAGCAGTGGCGCGCTGTGGCCGTGGCTGGCGACGATCCTGAAGCGCGTATCGGTGCCGAGGTGCATGCCGACCCCGCGTCGGACGACATCATGATCGTCGAGCAGTGCCAGTCGAAGGCGACGCGGTGCAGGATATCCATTCATGCGCAGGGAGGTGATCGTCGCCCAGGGGCGTGGCGCTCATTCTGGCGCTGTCATCTGGGTGGTCATCGAATTCGTACGATTTTTGCGACTATTCCTAAACAGGGGTCGGACTGCTGGGTTTTGGGCTTTGAAATCTGAGGGTCAGGGCCTTGGTTGGGCGCTCAGATTTCAAGGGATTTGGGGTATTAACGTGACGCGTCACGGTCGTTTGGTTGGGTGGCCCATGAGGAGGCCACGCGTGGGTCGCGTTCCTCTGACGTGTTGCGGCCCTGGTGATGGCGCTGGCTGGTGCCGGGGCTGGAATGGCGCTGAAGGCTCAGGTGGAAAAGCGCATCGAGGTTGCCGGCGTCATGACGATCGTTCTGGGCGGCCGGACGCTGGGATCCATCAGGCTGGATGATGGCCGGTGCTTTGACCTGGCGCTGCCGGAAGCGGTGTGTGAGCAGAGTTGGCGCTGGTAGAGCAAGCGCGAGGTGGTGAGCGGGCCGTTGATGTCCTGGCCGAAGGGGTTGGTTGCCGGGTTGATGTGGATCGACATCAAGGACCGGAAGGTTGAGGGGTCGGGATGGTGACGATCCTGAGGC
>JAFAFD010000303.1 GCA_023423675.1 Pseudomonadota bacterium
GTTCTAGAGCTTGACGAACCGCTGGATCTTGCGCGCCAGCCAACCGCTGAACACCAGCGGTGCATCCAGCGCCGATACGCAGATGCAGGGCACGCCCGGTGCGGTGACCGGCTGGTGCTCCACCTCTTCATCCAGATCAGCCACATCGCCTGGCGCGAACAGACCCAGCGCATCATTGTAGGCGCCGCGCAGGATGTGGGTCAGCTCGCTGCGACCGTGGCTGTGCATCGGCAGGCACTTGCCCGGCGCGATCTTGAGCATGATCAGCGAAGGCATTTCCGCGGAGCGGATGCAATGCACGCCCGGTGCGATCCAGCGCCAGCGCAGCGCAGCCAGCGAGCGACCGAAATATGGGTGCAGGGACACCGGTAGATGGTCCGCGCTCACCTCCGGCCGCTCCACCGGCGGCGCGGCCGGTCGCGCGACAGAAATGGCGGGCGCCGCAGGCTCGTCACGCTCCAGCTCGGCCAGCATGGCCGCACGCAGCGCCTGGCTGCCGCCACCAACCCCCATTGGCTGGGTCTGTTCCATCAGCGCCGCGCCGATGGCCTCGGCCTCACGCAGTCGCTCGCGGCAATGCGGGCACTGCTCCAGGTGGGTGCCGGCAACCACGCTCAGCGGCGCCGGCAACGCACCGGCCGCATAGCTGAGCAGGGTCGATTCGTGCAGATGGTGGTGTGGGTTCATGGCATCCCCCCCACCTTGGACTGCAGTTGCAGGAAGGCCCGCCGCAGGTGCGACTTCACCGTCCCCAGCGGCATGCCCAGCGCCTCGGATATCTCGCCGTGGCTCTTGGCCTCGAAATAGGACATGCGCACCAGCCGGGCCTGCACCGCCGGTAGCTCGTTGATGCGCTGGCGCAGGCGCGCCTGGTCAGCATAGTGCTCGGCGCTGCTGTGTGACTGCGCGTCGCCGCTGGCGGCTTCCTCCACCGCGGCCTGCACCTGCATCCAGCTGCGCTCATGACGCACCCGGTCGATCTGCAGGTTGCGCGCGATCCGGTACAGCCAGGTGCTCAGCGCGCCCTGCGCCGCATCGTAGTCGGCCGCGCGCAGCCACAGGCGAAGCAGGCATTCCTGCGCAAGCTCCTCGGCCACCGCTTCGGGCGCGCCGAGCCCGCGCAGGTACACACACAGGCGCGGCATGAAGTGGTCGTAGATGCGCATGAAACACGCGCGGTCGCGCAGGCGCGCAACACCGTCCATGTCACCGGTCCAGTTCGTCGGCTCGCTGCTTGGCTGCTGGGAACTGGACACGATGCGTGCGGCGTCGAAGTCAAAGGAAGGGCTGGCGGCGTCAGGGTACATCACGGGCGGCGATCAGGCAGGTGAAGGTGGGTCTGTGTGCTGTACGCAGCAGAGACCGGATTGGATGCAGCGCACTGCCCTGCATCCACCCGGGCCCATCGTGCGTATGTTCAGCAGGCCAACCTGCCAGGATCCCCCATGCATACCGCCGGGCTGCTGCTGTACCTGTCCACCGTGACCAGCGCCACGCCCCTGCTGCGCAGCGAAGGCGTGGCCAGCCTGGCCGACGGCACCGCCGCCTACCGTGAAGTGCACTGGCGGCGCGGGGCGCCCGAAGGTGCGGCGCGCTGGGTGCAGTACCTGTGCCCGGACGGTCGCCCGTTCGCACGCAAGGAGCTGCCAGGCACCGCCCAGCCACAGGCGCGGGGTTACCTGCTGCAGGACGGCCGCAGCGGCCAGGCCGCCAGAGTGGTGGTTGCCGGCGGACAGGTCAGCATCGACTGGAAGGAAAGCGCGCCCGACGCGGAACGGCGTGCGCAGGTGCCACTGCCAGCCGACGCGGTCATCGACACCGGGTTCGATGCCGCAGTGCGCGCGCACTGGCCTGCACTTCTGAAGGGTGATGAGGTCCGCCTGCCCTTCCTGGTGCCAGGCCGGCAGCGCTTCTACCCGGTCAGCGTGCGCCGTACCGGCGCGCTCACCTGGCAGGGCGCACCCGCCCAGTCCATCGAGGTGCGCTTGGCCACCTGGTATGGCGCGATCACTCCAAGGCTGTCGCTGGTCTACGCCGATGATGACCGCCGCCTGCTCGAGTTCCGCGGCCCCAGCAACCTTCGCGACGCCCATGGCGCGTATCCCGCCGTCATTGTCCGCTTCGCCTCACCCGTTACGACGCAGCCGCAGTCGCGTTGGCAGCAGGCCTGGGCAGAACCGCTGGTGGCGTCCTGCGGCGTGAGCAGCAGGTGAAGTCGTAACGGAATGCCGATTGAGTGCATCCAATCCACGCCGTGCCGCGTAGATAGGGACAGACACGCCCCCGAGACCTCGTCCATGTCCGCTGCCGCGCCCCTTCCACGCCGACGTGAGCGACTGCTGCGCACCCTGCGACGCTGGTTCGATACCGAGGCCGCCGCCGCGCAGACGGATCCGGCGCAGCGCGGCCGCATCGACTGGCTGCGGGCCGTGCCCTTCGTCCTGCTGCATGTGGCGTGCCTGGGGGTGATCTGGGTCGGCGTGTCCTGGACCGCGGTAGCGGTCGCGCTGGCGCTGTACGCGGTGCGGATGTTCGCGATCACCGGCTTCTACCATCGCTATTTTTCGCACCGCACCTTCCAGGCCTCGCGCCCGGTGCAGTTCATCTTCGCGGTGATCGGTGCGTCCAGTGTGCAGCGTGGCCCCTTGTGGTGGGCCGCCCACCACCGCCATCACCACCGGCATGCCGACCAGCCGCAGGACCCGCATTCGCCCAATGAGGGCGGGTTCTGGCGCAGCCACATGGGCTGGTTCCTGACCCGCGAAGCCTTCGCCACGGATCTGGCGCGCGTGCCCGACCTGGCCCGTTTCCCTGAACTGCGCTGGCTGGACCGCTTCGACATCGCCGTGCCGGTGTTGCTGGCCGCGGGCCTGTACGGCCTCGGCGCGCTGCTGGAGCGCGTGGCACCCGGCCTGCACACGACGGGCCCGCAGCTGCTGGTCTGGGGCTTCTTCATCTCCACTGTGGTGCTGTTCCATGCCACGGTCACCATCAATTCGCTGGCCCACCGCTTCGGCAGCCGCCGCTTCGAAACGCGCGATGACAGCCGCAACAACCTGTGGCTGGCCCTGCTGACCTTCGGCGAAGGCTGGCATAACAACCACCACTTCTTCCCCGGCACCGCCCGCCAGGGCTTCCGCTGGTGGGAAGTGGACCTGACCTGGTACGGCCTGCGCCTGATGGCCGCCGTCGGCCTGGTCAGCGGACTGAAGCCGATACCCGAGTGGGTGCTGGCCAAGGCGAAGGACTGAGCATGCGCATCGCGGTCATCGGTTCGGGCATTGCAGGGCTGGCCAGTGCGTACTGGCTGGACGGCGAGCACGAAGTCACCCTGTATGAAGCCAACGACTATCTGGGCGGGCACACCCACACCCATCGGGTGCAGGCCGACGGCCAGCAGATGTCGGTCGACACCGGCTTCATCGTCTTCAATCCGCAGCACTATCCGCTGCTGACGGCCCTGTTCGACGAGCTGGGTGTGGCGTCACAGCCCACCACCATGAGCTTCTCGATGCACAGCGACCGCAGTGGCGTGGAGTACAACGCCACCTCGCTGGACGGCCTGTTCTGCCAGCGCCGCAACCTGGTCTCGCCGCGCTTCTGGGGCATGCTGGCCGACCTGCGCCGCTTCTACCGCGACGCACCGCTGCTGCTGGCCGAGGCCGAAGGCCCGACGCTGGGACAGTACCTGCGCCAGCAGCGCTTCGGCGATGCATTCGTGGAGGAACACCTGCTGCCGATGGCCTCGGCGCTGTGGTCATCGCCGACCGCCACCGTGCTGGACTTCCCGGCGCGCTACCTGGTTCAGTTCATGGCCAATCACCAGATGCTGCAGATGACCGGTCGCCCGCCGTGGCGGGTGGTCAAGGGCGGCTCGGCGAGATATGTCGAGGCGCTGCGCGGCCGCTGGCGCGTGCATGAGCGGCTGGAAACGCCGGTGCAGGCGGTCGAGCGCATGCCGTGGGGCGCCCGCGTGCACAGCTCGGCGGGCATCGAGGGCTTCGACGAGGTGATCCTGGCCTGCCACAGTGACCAGGCCCTCGCCCTGCTTGCAGACGCCGATCCGGTCGAAAGCGCGGTGCTGGGCGCGATCCGCTACCAGGCCAACGAGGCCGTGCTGCATACCGACGCCTCGCTGCTGCCCGCCAACCGCAAGGCCTGGGCCGCCTGGAACGCTCACGTGCCGGAAGATCCTTCGGCGCCCTGCACGGTCAGCTACTGCATGAACCTGCTGCAGGGCCTGCCCGGCGAGACGCCGTTGGTGGTGACCCTCAACCGCAGTGATTCCATCGATCCGTCCAAGGTGCTGCGCCGCCTGCACTATGCGCACCCCGTGCACGACCATGCCGCCGTGCGGGCACAGCAGCGCTGGGGCGAGATCCAGGGCCACCGCCACACCTGGTTCGCCGGTGCTTACTGGGGCTGGGGTTTCCACGAGGACGGCATTGCCAGCGCACGGCGCGCGGTTGATGCGCTGCGCGCCCGCACCGGCATCGCCTCGCCGCTGCGGCCGACAGAGATCACGGCATGACCGCCAGTGCTCTCTATGTCGGGCAGGTGCAGCACCGGCGGCACCATCCGCATGCGCACGCATTCCGCTATCCGGTGGCGCAGCTGCTGCTGGACCTGGACGAGCTGGACACGATCTTCGCCGGGCGCTGGCTGTGGTCGGTCAACCGACGCAACCTGGCCGAGTTCCGCCGCAGCGACTACCTGGGCGATGCGAAGGTGCCACTGGCCGATGCCGTGCGCGACCATGCCGCCACCGTGCTGGGCCGTCGCCCGGAAGGACCCGTGCGGCTGCTGACCCACCTGCGTTTTGGCGGCCACGTGTTCAACCCGGTCAGCTTCTACTACTGCTACCAGGCCGACGGCAGCACCCTGGACTGCATCGTCGCCGACATCACCAATACGCCGTGGAAGGAACGCCACGCCTACGTGCTGCCGGTGGAACAGGCGCAGCACGAAGGCGGCAGCCTGCGCTGGCAGTTTGACAAGTGCTTCCACGTGTCGCCCTTCATGCCGATGGATTGCCGCTACGACTGGCGCTTCAACGCTCCCGGCGATGCGCTGCGCGTGCACATGCAGGTCTGGCGCGAGGGCGTGCGCCAGTTCGATGCGACCCAGTCCATGCAGCGCTATCCGCTGGATGGCCGCGGCCTGGCGCGGGTGCTGCTGGCCTACCCGCTGATGACCGTGCAGGTGGTCGCCGCCATCCACTGGCAGGCGCTGCGCCTGTGGCTGAAACGCAACCCCGTGCACGACCACCCTTCCCTTGCCGAGAAACCGCGATGAACAACCTGACGCCTTCGGTGGCCCTGCCCCGTGCCGGTGCACTGGACGCCTTCCTGCGCCGTCGCCTGCTGGCCCAGCTTGCCCCGATGCACGACGGCCAGCTGCGCGTACGCGATGCCTTCGGCGAGGTGCTGCTGGGGGATGGCCAGGGCCCGCTGCAGGCCACGGTGACCATCGACGACCCGGCCTTCTACCGCAAGGTGGCTGCGCAGGGCAGCGTCGGCGCGGGCGAAAGCTACATCCACGGCGACTGGCGCTGCGATGACCTGGTGGCGCTGGTCCGCCTGCTGGTGCGTAACCGCGATCTGCTGGACGGCATGGAGCGCGGCCCGGCGCGCGCCGCCGGCTGGCTGCTGCGCGGCTGGAACCGCCTGCGCCGCAACAGCCGCGAAGGCAGCCGCCGCAACATCGCCGCCCACTACGACCTCGGCAATGATTTCTTCGCGCTGTTCCTGTCGCCGGACCTGATGTATTCCTCGGCGCTTTACGCGCAGGCGGACGAGCCGCTGGAAGTGGCCTCGACCCGCAAGCTGGACCGCATCTGCCA
>JAFAFD010000399.1 GCA_023423675.1 Pseudomonadota bacterium
TCGTGGGCGATATCGCGGGGCAGCAGGATGGGATCGTTCATGGGCCGATGATAGCGCCAGGAAGTTGAACGTCTGGTGGTGGCCCGGACAGCGCGGGGCTATGATCGTGGCAACCGCCCGGTCTGCCGGGCACCACGGACGAACCATCACAAGGACGCACCATGCACGCACGTTTGTTGCTGATCGCTTGCTTCTTCCTGGCTGGGCTGGGCTTTTCACAACACGCCCACGCTGAAGGCAATTGCCCCCAAGGCTACTACCCGATTGGCGGGCAGGGCGTTGCCGGCTGCGCCCCGATTCCTGGCGGCGGAACGGGCGGCAGCGCTTCGTCGTACTTCAGCAATGTCAGAAAAGTCCCCCAGTGGATTGCCTACGCGCGCTCGCCGGATGGTCGCGTGCTCGGCTGGAGCGTTTTCCAGCACAAACAGAGGGGCGCCAACAAGCAGGCAATGAAAGCCTGCAACGCGCGCAGCGGCCAGAAGTGCGAGATCGTCGCTTCCTTCACTGGCCAGTGCTCGACCGCGCTGCAGCACAGTGACACCGGGCAGATGGAAGTGGTGGTGCGTGGATTTTATGACAGCTTTGACCCGACCAGCGAAGCCGCAAGACAGATCTGTCCCCATGGCTGCCGGGTGGTCACATCCGATTGCGCCCGCGACTTCTACCCCGTAGGTGGCCCCGACCGCGGGCCGAACTGGTATCCCTGAGACGAAGCGCTGCGCTTCAACACGGCCTTGCCGGCCAGTGGCCGGCACTACCAATCAGGCGGTCGGCAGGCCCGACAGCGCGCCCATGAACTGGCGGTAGTGGCGCAGCTCGGCGATCGAGTCGTGCACGTCGCTCAGCGCGGTGTGGTTGCTGTTCTTGGCCAGCCCGGCAGCCACGGTCGGCGCCCAGCGCTTGGCCAGTTCCTTCACCGTGGACACGTCCAGGTTGCGGTAGTGGAAGTACTTTTCCAGGCGCGGCATCTGCCGGTGCAGGAAGCGGCGATCCTGGCAGATCGAGTTGCCGCTCATCGGCGAGACGCCGGCCGGAATCCACTGCGCGAGGAAGTTCACGGTCTGCGCTTCGGCCTGGGCCAGGGTGGTGGTGCTGTCCAGCACGCGCTGCCAGAGACCGGAGCGACGGTGCTGGTTGCGGTTCCACTCGTCCATCGCTTCCAGCGTTTCCAGCGGGTGGTGGATGGCGAATTCCGGGCCTTCGGCCAGCACGTTCAGCTGGGCATCGGTGACCACGGTGGCGATCTCGATGATCGAATCGTTGTCGGTATCCAACCCGGTCATTTCCAGGTCGATCCAGATCAGTCGTTCGTTGGCCGCGCCGTTCTCCACCATCGTGTCGCCTCGTTGCTGGGCAGGCAGCGCGCCCGCCGGTAAAGGAAAGAGGCGCCCATCATACCCTTTCGCTGCTCAGGCCTCGCCCGCATGGTCTTCCAGCAGCAGCGGCGGTTTGCCGCGCTTGGCCCGGAAGTAATTGGTCAGGCGCAGGCTGGCCTCCTTGGCCAGCACGCCGCCATGGATCTCTACCCGGTGGTTGTGGCGCGCATCGCCCAGCAGGTGGAATACGCTGCCGCAGGCACCGGTCTTCGGGTCGCTGGCGCCATAGACCACGCGTGCCACGCGCGCATGCACGATGGCCATGGCGCACATCGCACACGGCTCCAGGGTCACGTACAGGGTGCTGCCGATCAGCCGGTGGTTGGCCAGTGCCTTGCCCCCCTCGCGCATCGCCACGATCTCGGCATGCGCGCTGGGATCGTGCGAGGCGATGTTGAGGTTCCAGCCCTCGCCCAGCAGCTTGCCATCGGCGCCCACCAGCACCGCGCCCACCGGAATCTCGTCGAACTCGTGCTGGGCGCGTTCGGCCAGGGCCAGCGCGTGGCGCATCCAGTGTTCGTCGGCGTCGTGCACGGGCACGCCCAGGGTATCGGTCATGAGGGTTCTCGGCGTCAGGCAGTTCACGCGGCGGCAGTGTAGCGCGCTTCGGCCAATGCCGACCCGCAGGGGCCGCGCCGCTAGAATGGCGTTTTCCGCAGCACCTTGAGCACGTCCATGAACACACTCCGCCCTTCGCGCGCCTCCGACGGCGATGCCGTTGTCGATCTCTGGCGCCGCGCCGTGGATGCCACCCACGATTTCCTCAGCGCCGAGGATCGCCGCGCCATCGATGCCGAAGTCGCCTGCTTCCTGCCACAGGCGCCACTGCTGCTGGCCGTCGATGCCGATGATCGGCCGCAGGGCTTCATGCTGATCGATGGCAGCCATATGGAAGCGCTGTTCATTGATCCGGAGGTGCATGGCCAGGGCATCGGCCGGCAGCTGGTCGAGCACGCACTGGCCCAGCACAGCACGCTGACCACCGACGTCAACGCACAGAACGCGCAGGCGCTGGGCTTCTACCTGCGCATGGATTTTGTCGAAACCGGGCGTTCAGAGGTGGATTCGCAGGGCCGCCCCTACCCGCTCATCCATCTGCGCCACGGCGGCTGACGCACACTGGCAGCCGCACACCCTGCCCCGCCCGCACGCTAGCCGGCCGGGCCGGCTTCGAACGCGGGCGAGTAACTGACTTCGCCACGCGGCATCGGCGCCTGCAGCAGCAGCGCCTGGAAGTACTCCGCCGGCACGCCCGGCAGCACCAGACCCGGCACGCAGCGGAAGCCAAAGCGGCCGTAATAGGCCGGCTCGCCCAGCAGCACGCAGCCGCGCGCACCGATGGCCTGCAATGCATCCAGTGCAGCCTGCATCAGCGCAGTCCCGACACCCTGCCCCTGATGCGGCGGGTCCACTGAAATCGGCCCCAGGCCGAACCGTCCCGCGCTGCCATCGTTGATCGCCACCGGCGACACCGCCACGTGGCCGATCACCTGTCCGTCGCGCAGGGCCACCTGCGAGACCACCAGTTCGCCACGCTCGCGCAGTGCATCGACGATGTAGTGCTCGGTGTGGCTGCTGTGCGCGGCGTCCTTGAAGGCGGCCGCAGTGACGGCATGGATGCCAGCGATGTCGGCCGGCGTTTCCGTTCGGATCATCCAGGTCATGGCAGTTGAGTGCGCTTCGTCGTACAGGTGACGAGCATGCTGCCTGAAGAGTCATCAATGTGAATTGGCGAACCACATCACGATTCACCACATTCAAGTGGAAATGGCGTCAATATCTCGCCAATTCGCCGGAGAAGCGGTGGAATATCGTCAAGAAGCCGTCCCATAATCGAGACGTCCTGCTGCCAAGGAACGGAAACCCATCGTGTTTTCCCGTCGCACCGGCCATTGCCAGGAACGTCCTTCGACAGGTCGGCTCATGACCTGTCATCCCCGCTTTCCACCCACCGCTTCCAGCGCCCGACGTCAACGCAGCCTGCTGCTGCCGGGCACGCTGCTGCTGATGCTGGTTGCCTGCCGAACGGAGATCGCCATGACCCAGGAACTCGACCCCGCCGCCGCCGATGTCGCCCAGGGAGGGCGTGGCTTGGCCAAGCTCAACCCCTCGCCCAGCCGGGCCTACGAACTGGTGCTGCGGCTGCAGAACGCACCGGGCGATTTCGCCTTCATCGAAGGCGTCGCCCAGTACGACGTCAGCAACGAGGACCAGTGCGGTTACATCGAACCGGAAACCGGCGTGGCCGCACGCATCACCAGCCAGGAGCCGGTGACCCTGCGCAAGGTGGCCGATGACGAATACCGCGGCACCGTCTACCTGGACCGCATGCTCGACGAGGACTACTACGGTCGCGGCGTCTGCAACTGGGTGTTCAGCGGCGCCGGGGCGATGCTCAAGGCGACCGGCGCCAACGGCGAGACACGCTTCCTGTCCTTCCTCGGCGCCGAGCCGTTCGTGCAGGGGCAGACAGAAACCCGGCACTACCCGCGTGGCGATTATCCCCGCGTGGCCGAACTGCCCGACTACGGCGCGACCGGCCAGCAGGATCCCAGCCGCTTCCGCGCCGAGCTGCGCGACCAGCTGTTCTCCGCCTCGTTGACCGCCAACGAGGTGCGCCCATGACGCTCACCAGCCAGGACTACGCTGCGCTCTCCAGGGATGCCTACCGCGACGAACGCGTGGGCCGCCACGCGCCCGGCCAGGAACAACCGGTCCCGCTCAATGGCCACCAGTACCGCGTGCTGGAGCACGTCAACAACCGCCTGACCGGTTACCAGGGCACGATCTACCAGCGCGTGGACACCGACGAGATCGTGGTAGCGCACCGCGGCACCGACCAGATCGTGCGCGATGGCCTGCTCACCGATGCCGGCATGGTGGTGATGCGCCGCAACCTGCAGGCCGACGACGCGCTGGCGCTGACCCGGCGCGCGCTCGAGTACGCCAACAAGCAGGGCCTCGATCTCGGCCACGCGCCGGAGGTGACCGTCACCGGCCACTCGCTGGGCGGCACCCTGGCACAGGTCTCCGCGCACCACTTCAACCTCAAGGGCGAGACCTTCAATGCCTATGGCGCGGTCAGCTTGACGTACCGCGTTCCCGAAGGCGGCGACAACCTGATCAACCACGTCATGGCCGCCGACCCGGTGAGCTCAGCCTCCCAGCATTTCGGCCAGGTGCGCATGTACGCCACCGAAAAGGAGATCGACACGCTGGGCAACTGGGGCTTCAGCAACAGCCGCTTCCGCATGCTCATCCCCGACAGTGCGGTGGGTGCGGCGGCGTCCTCGCTGAGCTCGCACCAGCTGGACAACTTCCTCGGCAACGATTCGGTGCTGAACAAGCCGGAAAGCCAGGAGCTTGCGCGGCAGAACGCGAACATGATCAACGAGTACCGCGACGACGTCATCCGCATACGCCGCGGCATCACCATCGGCGCGCGTGGCATCACCGGCAATATCTACGACCTGTACGACAGTGCGCGCGGGCCGCTGCAGGCCGGCGAACCCGAAGCGCGGGACGCGGCAAAGGAAGGTCGCGCCAGCCTGGCCCACCCCGACCATGTCGGCAACCCGCTATACACTGATGCGCTGCGCGGCGTGCACGCGCAGGACGCGCGCGTGGGCCGCACACCGGATGCCGGCAGCGAACGCCTGGCTGGCTCGTTGGCGGCAGAAATGCACGCGGCCGGCGGCCAGCGCATCGATGAGGTGGTGATGAGCAATGATGCGTCGCGCAGCTTCGCGGTGCAGGGCCAGGCCGGTGACCCGGGCCACCTGCGCGTGTCAGTCGACACCACTGCGGGGATGAACACACCACTGGAGAAGAGTGGCCAGCGCGTGGAGCAGCTCGCCGCGCAGCAGCGCCAGGCACAGGACGAAGTGCTGGAGCACTCGCAGCAGCACGCGCGCCCCCTGCACGCCTGAGCACCTCTACCCGGCCGACATATGGCGGCCGGGCCGGCCTCACATCGAACGGGAGCGCTGCTGCTCCTGTTCACGGCTGACGGCTTGTTCCTGCTGGCGGTCCTGCGCGGCAGCCAGCTGCTGGCTGCTCTGTTCCAACGGCTGCTGCGCGGCCTGCGCGCGATCGACCGAGGCACGCAGCATCGCCGGGTCGCCCATCGTGCCCTGCACCGCAAACAGCATGCGGCCATCGTTGCCGGCCACCACGTGATCGATCTGATGCAGGCCGGCCTTCTGCGCGCTCACAGCCAGCGCACCGGCGGCATTGTCCAGCTCCCGCTCCGACTGCAGGCCACAGCGAGGTCCCAGCTGCTGCAGCTGCGTGCGCGCGTCATCGAACAGGCGGTTGCCGGCAGCACCTGGCTGACCCGGCGCCTGGCCCAGTGACGCCTGCTCGCCAACGTCGCCATGCGCCAGCCGCTGCATCACGTCCGGGGTCAGCTTCTGCTGCCACGCATCGAAGCGACGCAGCCGATCCTCGACGCCGTTCATCGCACCGTTGATGGCATACGT
>JAFAFD010000415.1 GCA_023423675.1 Pseudomonadota bacterium
GCGCCGGGCCATGCCCGGCGGGTCGGCGCCTGCAGGTGACGGGACGCGGCCATGCACGGCGGCTTTCACGTCCCCATGCGACAAAGTGAAGCAGCGCGTCACCCGGTCGCATCCCGGCTTAACCAAATCCCCCTAAAGTGGTCCGGTATCCCACCCGTACCCGGCAGGAGGCGTCCCTTGGACGCGTTGTTGTTGTCGCGGATCCAGTTCGGATTCGTCATCAGTTTCCACGTGCTGTTCCCCGCCTTCACCATCGGCACGGCCAGCTGGCTGGCCTTCATCGAATGGCGCTGGCTGCGCACGAAACTGCCCGTGTGGCGCGACCTGTATTTCTTCTGGCAGAAGATCTTCGCCGTATCCTTCGGCATGGGCGTGGTCAGCGGCATCGTCATGGCCTTCCAGTTCGGCACCAACTGGCCGCGTCTGAGCGAGGTGGCCGGCACGGTCATCGGCCCGCTGCTGACCTACGAAGTGCTCACCGCGTTCTTCCTGGAAGCCAGCTTCCTCGGCGTGATGATGTTCGGCTGGGGCCGGGTGTCGCCGCGCCTGCATTTCCTGTCCACCTGCATGGTGGCGCTGGGCACGCTGTTTTCCACGTTCTGGATCCTGTCGTCCAACAGTTGGCTGCACACGCCGGCCGGCTACGAAATGATCGACGGCATCGTGCACCCGGTGGACTGGTGGCAGGTGGTGTTCAACCCATCCTTCCCCTACCGCCTGGCGCACATGGCGCTGGGCTCGTTCATCACCACCTGTTTCGTGATCGGTGGCGTGGGTGCGTGGTACCTGCGCAAGGGCACCCACGTCGAAGCGGGCCGGCGCATGCTGGTCGCGGCGGTGGCTTTTGCCACGCTCACGGTGCCGGTGCAGATCTTCGTCGGCGACATGCATGGCCTGAACACGCTGAAGCACCAGCCGATGAAAATCGCGGCGGTGGAAGCGCACTGGCATGAAAGCAAGGCCGGCGAGGGCGTGCCGCTGGTGGTGTTCGCCCTGCCCAACGAGAAGGAGCAACGCAACGATTTCGAAGTGGCCATCCCGAAGCTGGGCAGCGTGATCCTGACCCATTCGCTGGATGGCACCTTCGATCCGCTCACGTCCGTACCGGCCAGCGAACGGCCACCGGTGACGCCGGTGTTCTTCGCCTTCCGCATCATGGTCGGGCTGGGCACGCTGATGCTGCTGCTGGCCTGGGTATCGGCCGTGCAGCTGTGGCGGAAGAAGCTGCTCGATTCGCCGTGGCTGCTGCGCGGCTGGAACTGGATGCTGCCCAGCGGTTTCATCGCGCTGGTGTCGGGCTGGTTCGTCACCGAGATGGGGCGCCAGCCGTGGGTGGTCTACGGCGTGCTGCGCACCGCCGATGCGGTGGGCCCGCAGAGTGCGTGGATGACCGCGCTGTCGCTGGCGGTGTACGTGGTCGGCTATGCCTTCGTATTCGGCTGGGGTATCTGGTACCTGGTGAAGATCCTGCGCCACGGCCCGCAGCCGTATGAAGAAGGTCCCTCGCTGGACCAGGGCAGCCACACCCCGGCGCGACCGCTGTCGGCCGCCGACGAACCGCTGGAGGAGCGCTGACATGGACCTGGTGACCTGGCTGCCGGTGGCGTGGTTCGCGGTGATCGGCTTCGGCGTGCTGATGTACGTGGTGCTGGACGGCTTCGTGCTCGGCATCGGCATCCTCGCCCCGTTCGCCGAGGACGAGGAACAGCTGGACCTGATGATGAACACCGCCGCGCCGATCTGGGACGGCAACGAGACGTGGCTGGTGCTGGGCGGTGCCGGCCTGCTGGCCGCATTCCCCAAGGCGTATGCGGTGCTGCTGTCGGCGCTGTATCTGCCGGTGCTGCTGCTGGTGGTGGCGCTGGTGTTCCGTGGCGTGGCCTTTGAGTTCCGCTTCAAGGCGCACCGCTCGCGGCGGCTGTGGAGCGTGGCCTTCGGCCTGGGCTCGCTGCTGGCGACCTTCGCCCAGGGCGTCATCCTGGGCACGCTGGTGCAGGGCATCCCGCTGGTCGATGGCCGCTTCAGCGGCGGCGCGTTCACCTGGTTCAGCCCGTTCGCGATGCTGACCGGTGCGGCGCTGGTGGCCGGCTATGCGCTGCTGGGCAGCACCTGGCTGATCCTGAAGACCGAGGGCCGCGTGCAGGCGCTGGCGCGGCAGATGACCCGGCCGCTGGTGGTGGCGGTGATCGCGGCGATGGGCCTGGTCAGCAGCTGGCTGCCGTTCCTCGATTCGCGGCTGATGGATCGCTGGTTCAGTGACGGCAACTTCTGGTGGCTGTCGCCGGTGCCGCTGTTGACCCTGGCGGTGGCCGCCGCGCTGTGGCGCAGCGCCACCCACCCGCGCCGCGACCTGCCGCCGTTCCTGCTCAGCCTGGCCCTGTTCGTGCTCGGCTTCGCCGGCTTGGTGCTGGGCATGTGGCCCTACCTGCTGCCGCCGTCGATGACGCTGTGGCAGGCCGCGGCACCGGCCTCGTCGCTGGGCTTCAGCCTGGTAGGCCTGGTGGTGCTGTTGCCGGTCATCCTTGGCTACACCGCCTGGTCGTACCGGGTGTTCCGCGGCAAGGTGCGCGCCGACGCCGGCTACCACTGACCTGGACATCGGCGGGCCAGCAGGGGCCCGCGCGCCGCTCGACAGGCATGCTTCGCAGCGCTGGACGTGGTAGCGTTCGGACCTTCCGGCCGGCCGGAGCGCTGCCTGTGACCGCCGCGCAGGTCCGCGCTGCCGCTCGCCCCTGCAGATGTACTAGCTGATGATTGAACTGTCCATTGTCGACTGGGCCGCCTGGGCACCAGGGCTGACAGAGCGCAGCCACTGGCAGGCCTGGGCTGCGCTGCCCGTTTTGCCGCAGGGGGATGGCGCACCCGCTCTGGTGGAGATTCCGGCCATGCAGCGTCGGCGGATCGAGCGACTCGGGCGGATGGCCATCCAGGTCGCGTGCTGGTGCGAAGCAGCGGGCGGCGTCGACAGCGAGGTTCCGCTGGTCTTCGCCAGCCGGCACGGGGACGTGGCGAGGTCCATGGAGCTGCTCAACATGCTGACCGCCGATGAGCCGCTTTCGCCAACCGGCTTCGGGCTGTCCGTGCACAACGCCATCGGCGCGCTGTATTCCATCGCGCGCGGCCATCGCGGCAACTACCTGGCGCTGGCCGCAAGGCAATCCACCGTCGAAGCAGCGTGGCTGGAGGCTGCCGCGCTGCTGGCCGATGGCGCGCGTGAAGTGCGGATAGTGATGTACGAGTCACCGATGCCGGCCGTTTTCAGCGAATTTGCCGATGAGCCGGCCCCCTTTTTCGCTTGGTGCTGGCGTCTTGCCGCGCCGGGCTCCCTGGGTGCCAGCCTGCGACTGGCCTGGGAGCCGGCCGACGCCGCGGCCGACACCGCGGCGGGCCTGCTGCCGCACACGCTGGACCTGCACCGGTTCCTGTTGTCTGACGCAGCGGTGCTGGAACACGTGGCCGACGGCATGCGCTGGCGCTGGAGCCGGGGTGGTTGACCCTGTGCGCGGCTGGGATCGCCTGTGGCGGGTTGCCGCGACCGGCCTGTGCTTTGCTGTTTTTGGGCTGGGCGGCCTGCTGCTGGGCCTGTGCCTGGTGCCGCTGCTGCTGATGCGGGATGCTGCCGCCCGCCAGCAACGCGCGCGGCGGCTGGTGCAGCGCGGTTTTGCCCTCCACCTATGGCTGATGCAACGGCTCGGGGTCATGACCCTGCAGGTGGAAGGGCGGGAGCGGCTCCAGCGGGACGGCCTGCTGGTCCTGGCCAATCATCCCACTCTGATCGATGTGGTGTGCCTGGTGGCACTGCTGCCCAACGCTGACTGCGTTGTCAAACACGCCGTGGCGCGCAATCCGTTCATGCGCGGGCCGGTCCGCGTGGCCGGTTACCTCTCCAACCAGGACGGCGCGGCGCTGATCGACGACTGCGTGGCAGCGATACGGGCAGGCGGCTGCCTGGTGATTTTTCCTGAAGGAACCCGTACCGTGCCGGGCCAGCGGCTGCGCTTTCAGCGCGGGGCTGCCAACATTGCCGTACGGGGGCGGGTGGACATCACACCGGTCCGCATCACCTGCTCGCCGCCCACTTTGGGCAAGGGCCAGAAGTGGTATCGTGTGCCATCACGTCGTTTCCACGTTCGGCTGCAGGTGGGCGAGGATATCGCCATCGCGCCGTTTCTCGTCGAAAATGATGCGCCGATCGGGGATGCCCTGGCAGCCCGTCGCGTGACCGACCATCTCACCCGTTATTTCGACCCGTCTGGAGACCCGACCCGTGCAAGCGCTTGAGCACGAGATCAAGGAGCTGATCATTTCCTCGCTCTCACTCGAGGACATCACCCCTGACGACATTGATCCAACCGCGCCGCTGTTCGTGGAAGGCCTGGGGCTGGATTCGATCGACGCACTGGAACTGGGCCTGGCGCTGCAGAAGAAGTACGGGGTCAGCCTCTCGGCTGATTCGGAAGAAACCCGTCGTCATTTTTCCAGCGTGCGCGCCCTCGGTGAATTCGTCGCCGCCCGCCAGTCTTGAGGCGCCAGGAACCGTCATGACCAAGAACGAACTGCTCGAGCGCATCACCAGCATCCTCAACGACAGTTTCGATATCGATCCCGCAGGCATCCGTCCGGAGTCCCGCCTGTATGAGGACCTGGATATCGACAGCATCGATGCCGTCGATCTGATCGTCCAGCTCAAGCCGCTGCTGGGCCGCAACCTGCAGCCGGAAGCGTTCAAGTCGGTGCGCACCGTCCAGGACATCGTCGACGTCGTGCACGCGCTTCTGCCGGGCCAGGCAGCCGCCTGACCACAGGCCTGCTTCGACCATGGCAAAGGCCCGTGATATCGGGGTAGGGGTAGTGTCACTGGCCTACCCGGTCCTGGTCTACCTGGCCATGGGCCGATTCGAGCCACGCTGGCTCTCGTTGCTGCTGTTCGGGCTGGCCCTGCTGCGCGCGCTGGGCTCGCGGCAGCCGATCTGGTGGTGTGCGGCCGCAGGCGCAGGTCTGCTGGCCGGGCTGGCCACGGTGCTCAACCAGGCGCTGCCGCTCAAGCTTTACCCGGCGCTGGTGAACGCGGTCATGCTGGCGGTCTTTGCCACCAGCCTGCGCTTCGGCCCGCCCCTCGTGGAGCGACTGGCACGGCTGCAGGAGCCTGATCTGCCCGCATTCGGGGTAGCCTATACCCGCCGTGTCACCCAGGTGTGGTGCGGCTTTTTCGTTCTCAACGGAGGCCTGGCCCTGTACACCGCCCTGTACGCGTCCGACCGGGCCTGGATGGTCTACAACGGTGTCATTGCCTACATCATGATGGGGACTCTTTTTGCGGCTGAATGGCTGGTCCGCCGCCAGGTCAAGGCGGCCCACGGCCATGGCTGACTGGATGGCCCTCCCCGGCCTGCTGGTCACCGCACGGCCTGGCCGCCCTGTGGGCGCCTGCCACGGCATCGCGCTGGACCACGCTGCCTTCCGTCAACGTGCGGTGGCCTGGCGCGATGCGTTCGCCGCTGCGGAGGGCCGTGACTGGGCGCTGTACTTCGACGACGCCATCGCCTTCGCTGCAGCCCTGTTCGGTGCCTGGCACGCCGGCAAGCGGGTCTTTCTGGCTGCTGACAACCTGCCGGCCACGCTGCAGGCGCTGCAGTCGCAGGTCAGTGGCTTTGCGGGCGATGTCTCACCTGACTACCGGCCGTTGGAGCCGGCCGTGGCGGCCGAGGGTGTGCTGCAGGTGCTGGATGAGCGCGCCTGTGAGCTCTGTGTATTCACCTCCGGCAGCACCGGCCGGCCCAGCGCGATCATCAAGCGCATGGACCAGCTGGCTCGCGAAGTCGACGCGCTGCAGGCCGCCTTTGGTGCCCAGCTCGATGGCGCACAGGTGCATGGCACCGTGTCGCACCAGCACATCTATGGCTTGCTGTTCCGAGTGCTGTGGCCGCTGGCAGCCGGTCGCGCGATCCAGCCCAGGCGGTTTTTCCATGAAGACCTGGTAGGCACCTTGGCTGCCGCCGACAGCGTGCTGGTGGCCACGCCGGCACACCTCAAGCGCCTGCCCGAGCAGCTTGACTGGGCCGGTCTGCGCGGCCGCCTGCGTGCGGTGTTCTCCTCCGGCGGGCCTTTGCCGGAGGAAGCGGCGCGGCAGGTGCGGCAGTGGCTGGGCGTACCGCCGACCGAGATATACGGCAGCAGCGAAACCGGCGGCGTGGCCTGGCGGCGCTGGGAGGACGGGACACCGTCGTGGGAGCCCTTGCCGGGCGTGCGCTGGCGCATCGAGGAGGGATGCCTGGCGGTTGCCTCGCCCCACCTGCAAAGCGAGGGCTGGTGGCGTACCCAGGACCGGGTAGAGCCTCTGCCTGGCGGGCGCTTCCGACTGCTGGGCCGTGCCGATCGCATCGTCAAGATCGAAGAGCGGCGCGTGTCGCTTGATGCACTGGAGCGGGCGCTGCGGGCGCTTTCCGACGTGGAGGACGCGCGCGTGCTGGTGCTTGCCGGAGCGCGCGAACAGCTGGCTGCGGTAGTGGTACCGGCGGACGCTGCGCGGCTGGCCCACGGCGAGACTGCACGCCGCGCCTTCACCCGGCAGCTTGCTGCTGCGCTGGCGCATGGCCACGATGCGGTGACCCGCCCACGACGCTGGAGACTGGTGCAGCATCTGCCAGTGAACGCGCAGGGCAAGGTGACCGAGGCGGGCCTGGCGGCACTCTTCAAGCCCGCCATGCCTGCTGCCCGTTGGCAGCAGCGCGATGCTGCGACGGCGGTGCTGCACCTGACCCTGGACCCGGCACTGCGGCCGTTCCAAGGGCATTTCGTGCAGGCAGCCGTATTGCCGGGCGTGGCCCAGGTCGACTGGGCCATGCGCTTTGCCCGCCAGGTGTTTGCCATGCCTGCAGGCTTCAGCCGGATGGACGCAGTGAAATTCCAGCAGCTGGCACGGCCCGGTGATGAACTGACGCTGCGGCTGGACTGGGATGCCGCGCGCGGCATCCTCAGCTTCCGCTTCACCTCTGGGCTTGGCACCCATTCCAGCGGCAGGATGGTCCTGACCGATGCGCCCTGACATGGCCTCCAGCGTGAGCTTCGTGCCTTGGGTGGTCATTCCGGTCTACGACCACGGGCACGCCATTACCGCCGTTGTCGATGGCGTGCAGGCGGCCGCGCTGCCATGCCTGCTGGTGGACGATGGCTCCGGGGCGTCCTGTGCCGACGTCCTGCGCGGCCTGGCTGAACGCGAAGGCGTGCACCTGCTGCGCCTGGAAACGAACCAGGGAAAGGGCGGGGCGATGCTGGCCGGCTTTGCAGACGTGCATCGCCGCGGTGGCAGCCACGTGCTGCAGATCGATGCGGATGGCCAGCATGACACGGCTGACCTGCCACGCTTTGTCGCGGCCGCGCGGGCACATCCGCAGGCCATCATCTGCGGCATCCCTGTTTACGACGACAGTGTGCCGAGGATCAGGCTGTATGGGCGTTACGCCACCCATGTCTGGGTCTGGATCAACACGCTGTCGCTGCACCTGCGCGACACGATGTGCGGGTTCCGCCTGTACCCGCTGGCCCCGGTGCTGGAACTGATGCAGCAGGAGACGATTGGCCGGCGCATGGATTTCGATACCGAAGTGATCGTGCGCCTGTACTGGCGCGGCGTGCCCGTGGAACACCTGCCCACGGCGGTGACCTACCCCAGCGATGGCGTATCCCACTTCGATGTGTGGTGGGACAATGTCCGCATCACCGGCATGCACGCCCGCTTGTTCATCGGCATGTTGCGGCGCGCGCCGCGGCTGCTGTGGCATCGGCTGCAGGGGCGCGGCTGAGTGGCGCGCGCGCAGGATGTTCCGCACTGGGCGGACATCGGGGAGTCGACATCGGTCGCCGGTGTCCTGTTCCTGTGCTGGGTGCACCGCTGGTTCGGACGCTGGCCGTTCCGGGCGTGTGTGTGGCCGGTAGTGCTCTGCCACTGGCTGGGCAATGGCGTCGGCCGCCGCGCATCGTTGGAATACCTGCAGCGGCTGCAGGCACACACTGGCGTGCTGGGCCGTGCGCCACGCTGGCGCGACAGCCTGCGCCACTTCTTCATGTTCGCCGACACGATGCTGGACAAGCTGCTGGCTCTGGGTGGCCGCTATCCGGCGTCGCGCATCACCCTGCAGCGGGACATCGTGCTCGAGCGCATCGCCCGGCGCGAGGGTGGCCTCATCCTGACCGCCCACATCGGCTGCCTTGAGCTGTGCCAGGTGCTGGCCGAGCGGGTTCCCGGGTTCCGCGTTACCGTGCTGGTACACACGGCCCATGCGCAGCGGTTCAACCGCCTGCTGCAGCGGTTGGACCCGCTTGCTGCGGTGGAACTGGTACAGGTAACCGAGATGGGCCCGGCCACCGCCATGCGCCTGGCTGACAAGGTCGCCGCCGGTGGTTTCATCGCCATCGTCGGCGATCGGGTACCCGTCAATCATGGGCGCAGCCTGATGGCCGATTTCCTTGGCCACCGCGCGCCGTTCCCCATTGGCGCCTACGTCCTGGCCGCTGCCCTTGGGTGCCCGGTGTATACCATGTCCTGCCTGCATTACAGGAACGGCTACCGGGTGGCGTTTGACCAGTTCGCCGACCGCCTTGTGCTGCCCCGCGGCGGCCGTGAGGCCGCTCTGTCAACGCTGGTCCAGCGCTACGCGAACTGGCTGGAAGCGCAGATGATCCAGTCCCCGCTGGACTGGTTCAACTTCTTCCCCTTCTGGGATCAGGTTCCTCATGACGATTGATGCCGTACCCGTGTGCCGTTTCGGCGATGCACCGCTGACCATCGAAGACGTGGTTGCCCTGGCCCAGCGCCAGTGTGACGCCGCCCTGAGCGAGGCCCCGGCCTTCCGCGCGCACATCCAGCGCGGCGCCGATTTCCTCGACCGCCTGCTGCGCGAGGACGGGGTGATCTATGGCGTGACCACCGGCTACGGCGATTCGTGCACGGTGAACATTCCGCCGGCGCTGGTGGCCGAGCTGCCGCACCACCTCTACACCTACCATGGCTGCGGCCTGGGCCGTTACCTGGACCCGGCCGAGACCCGCGCCGTGCTGGCCGCGCGCCTGGCCTCGCTGGTGCGCGGCATGTCCGGTGTCAGCGTGCCGCTGCTGGAAGGCCTGGCCACCCTTCTGCAGCACGACGTGCTGCCGCTGATCCCGGCCGAAGGCTCGGTGGGTGCCAGTGGGGACCTGACCCCGCTGTCCTACGTGGCGGCCGTGCTGTGTGGCGAGCGCGAGGTGCTGTTCGAAGGCCAGGTGCAGCCGGCCGGCCCGGTGCTGGCGAAGATCGGCATGACCCCGCTGAAGCTGCGGCCGAAGGAAGGCCTGGCGATCATGAACGGCACCGCAGTGATGACCGGCCTGGCCTGCCTGGCATGGCAGCGTGCCGACTACCTGGCCCGCATGGCCACCCGCCTGACCGCGTTCAACGTGCTGTCCAGCGATGGCAACGCGCACCACTTCGACGCGACCCTGTTCGCCGCAAAGCCGCACCCGGGCCAGTGCCGCATCGCCGCGCGCCTGCGCAGCGACCTGCACAGCGAGCGCCCGCCGCGCAACGAACAGCGCCTGCAGGACCGCTACTCGCTGCGCTGCGCACCGCACGTGATCGGCGTGCTGGAAGACAGCCTGCCGTTCCTGCGCCAGCTGATCGAAACCGAGCTGAACAGCGCCAACGACAACCCGCTGATCGATGCCGAGGGCGAGCGCATCCTGCACGGCGGCCACTTCTACGGCGGCCACATCGCGCTGGCGATGGACACCCTGAAGAACACTGTGGCCAACGTCGCCGACCTGCTCGACCGGCAGCTGGCGCTGGTGGTCGATGCCCGCTACAACCACGGCCTGCCGGCCAACCTGTCGGCGGCCACTGGGCCGCGCGCGGCCATCAACCATGGCCTGAAGGCGCTGCAGATCAGCGTGTCCGCATGGACTGCCGAAGCGCTGAAGCAGACCATGCCGGCCAGCGTGTTCTCGCGTTCAACCGAATGCCATAACCAGGACAAGGTCAGCATGGGCACCATCGCCGCGCGCGACTGCCTGCGCGTGATCGAGCTGACCGAACAGGTGGTGGCCGCGATGCTGATCGCCGCACGCCAGGGCCTGGCCCTGCGCGAGCGGGTTGGCCTGAACGCGCAGCTGCATGGCAGTCTGGCCCACATGTACGCCGACCTGGGGCAGCGCATCGCCCTGGTCGAAGAAGACCGCGCGCTGGATCGCGAACTGCGGGAACTGCTGGTGGATATCCGCGCGCAACGCTGGGAGCTGTATGTCGGTGAATGAGGCAATCGAACTGGTCGGCGAGATTTCGCTGTCCCCGGCCTTCCATGACTGCGATCCGATGAACGTGGTCTGGCATGGCAACTACTTCAAGTACTTCGAGATCGCACGCTGCGCGCTGCTCGGTCGCTACGACTACGACTACCCGCAGATGCTCGAATCTGGCTACCTGTGGCCGGTGGTCGACGCGCGGGTGAAGTACGTGCGGCCGCTGCTGTTCAACCAGGCGCTGCGCGTGGTCTCGCGCATCGTCGAATGGGAGAACCGGCTGAAGATCGAATACGAAATCATCGATGCGGAAAGCGGCCAAGTGCTGACCCGTGCGATGACCATCCAGGTCGCGGTGGACGCGGCCAGCAAGGAAATGCTGTACCAGTGCCCGCCGGTGCTGTGGCAGCGTCTTGGAGTGCCCGCACCATGAAGAGTCTGTTCTCCGTTCCGCGCGTGCTGCTGTACGCGCTGCTGCTGGCGGCCGCGCCGCTGGTGCAGGCGGCCGATGCCGCCGTCGAGGCGATCACCCAGGCGGTGGCGCGGCCCGACGTGCTGCGTGGCCAGTTCACCCAGGAAAAGCAGGTCAGCGGCTTCAAGAACCCGCTGCGCTCGCAGGGCCAGTTCGTGGTCGCGCGCCAGCACGGCGTGATCTGGACCACGCTCAAGCCGTTCCCGTCCGAAGTGGTGGTCACCGCCGACCGCATCCTCAGCCGCCAGCGTGATGGCAGCACCCGCGTCGAACTGGATGCGCGCCAGCAGCCGGCAATGCGCTCGGTCAACGCCATCATGTTCGCGCTGATGAGCGGCGACGTGCAGGTGCTGTCCAGCCAGTTCAACGTGCAGGCCAGCCGCGAAGGGCAGGGCTGGCGGCTGAAGCTGACCCCGAAGTCGACGATGCTGGCCAAGGCCTTCGAATCGCTGACCCTGCAGGGTGACCGCTACGTGCGCCAGGTGGAGATCGTGGAGGCCAACAAGGACCGCACGCAGATCCAGTTCAGCGCGTTGACCGAAGCGCCGGCCAGCCTGTCCGCCGACGAGGCACGCCGCTTTGACTGATATGTCGACTGACACCGCGGGGAAGGGGTCGGAGCGCCTGCGCCGGTGGTGGCATTGGCTGGGCATTGCCTGGCTGCTGGTGCTGCTGGTGATGGGCGCGCAGCAGTGGCGCCTGTGGAGCCAGGAATCGCGGATCGACACCGACATCCTGGCCCTGCTGCCGCAGGATGCGCACGACCGCC
>JAFAFD010000068.1 GCA_023423675.1 Pseudomonadota bacterium
AGGCGACGATCGACGGGGTGGTGCGATCGCCTTCCGAATTCTCGATGACGCGGGCCTTGCCGCCGTCCATGATCGCCACGCACGAGTTGGTGGTGCCGAGGTCGATACCAATGATCTTGCCCATGGGGAGACTCCTGAAGAATGCTTGTTGGTGTCAGTCCGGCCGGTCGGCCGGTGGATGAATGGGATGTGGGGGAGGCTCGTGGAACATTCAAGCCGTCACCCGAACGCTGTGTTAAGCGCCTGGAAAACATTGCCGGGGGCGGGAAGCGCCGGGCCATGCCGGGCGGTCGCGCGCCCGGCCCGTCAATCGGCGGCCACCACCACCAGCGCCGGCCGCAGCAGGCGCTCGTTGAGCAGGTAGCCCTTCTGGAACACGGTCACCACACTGCCGGGGGCGGCGCCGGGGGCCGGCACCTGGCTGATGGCCTGGTGGTGTTCCGGGTTGAACGCCTGGCCGGTCGGGTCCAGCAGGACCAGGCCGTTGTCGGCAGCGACCTTCAACAGCTGCTTGTAGGTCATTTCCAGCCCCTCGCGCAGCGGGTTGGGATCGTCGCCGGCGGCCTTCAGGCCGGCATCCAGGCTGTCAAACACCGGCAGCAGCTCGCCCAGCAGCTTCTCATTGGCGAACTTGCGGGCCTGCTCGATGTCGCGGGCCACGCGCTTGCGCTGGTTCTCCAGGTCGGCACGCTCACGCAGCGCATCGGCCTTGACCTGCTCGACCTCGGCGCGCAGGCGCTCCAGTTCGTCATGGGTGCCGTCGGCGGCGGCCGCATCGGCAGCGCTCTGCTGGGATTCGATATCGGGGTTTTCGTGGTTCATGTCTGGGTCCCTGGCGGTCACTCTCCGCCTCCACCCACCCTAGTGTGGGCGGGATGCTGCGTTTCAAGCGTCTGCCGGCCCCGGACCGCGTCCCGGGGGCGAAAAGGCCGCCCCGAGCACGTCTGCGGTGGCCTGGACCAGTGGAATCACCCGGTCGTAGGCCATCCGCTTGGGCCCAATCACCCCCAGCACGCCCAGCACCTGGCCGTTGGCGGTGTAGGGCGCGGTGACCAGCGAGACCCCCTGCAGCGGCATCATCCCGGTCTCTTCGCCGATGAAGATGCGCACCCCAGGGGCCTGGATGGTCCGCTCCAGCAGCTGCAGGATCTCGCGCTTGCTGGAGAACAGCTCGAACAGCTCGCGCAGGCGTTCCAGGTCGGACAGGTCCTGCACCCCCATCAACCGGGTCTGGCCGGCCACCAGCATGTCGTCGGCCGGCGGCTGCAGGGCCTGCTCGGCCAGCTCGATGCTGTGCGCCAGCAGCTGCTCCAGCTCGGACCGGGCGTCGCGCAGCTCCAGCAGCAGGCGGGTGCGGATCTCGGCCAGCGGCAGGCCGGCGAAATGCGCATTGAGGTAGTTGGCCACCTGTTCCAGCTGGCCCGGCTCGAAGCCCTTGCGGGTCTCGATGACCCGGTTCTGTACCTCGTTGTCGGCAAACACCAGGATCGCCAGCACCCGGCGCCCGTCCAGTGCCACGAAATCGATCTGGCGAAAGGCGAATTGCTCGCGCCGCGGCGCGCTGACCACGCCGACGAAGTGGCTCATCGCCGACAGCAGCTCCGAGGCGCTGCCCAGCAGGGCCTGGGTGCTGCCGCCACCGGCCAGCTCGTGGCGCAGGCGGGCCAGCTCGCCCTCGCCCGGCGGCTGCATCTGCAGCAGGCTGTCGACGAACACCCGGTAGCCATGCGCGGTCGGGATGCGCCCGGCCGAGGTATGTGGCGAGGCCAGCAGGCCCAGGTCCTCCAGGTCGCCCAGGATGTTGCGGATGGTGGCCGGGCTGACCTCCAGGCCCGCCACGCGCGCCAGCGTCTGCGAGCCCACCGGCTCACCGTCCTGGATGTAACGCGCGATCAGCGTGCGCAGCAGATGGCGCGCACGCGGGGCAAGCTGGTCAGCGGAACCGTGCATGGAATCAACCTGTGAGACACGGACACTAGATAATGGCGGTGCGTCGCCTTGGCAAGTCATTGGACCACCCCGCCGCGCGTGCTAGCGTTGCGCGGCTCAGACACCCCTGTACCCATGCTCAGACATCTTTCGATCAAGGATTTTGCCGTCGTCCGCGCTACCGAGCTGGAGTTCGGGCCGGGCATGACCGTCGTTTCCGGCGAGACCGGCGCCGGCAAGTCGCTGATGGTCGACGCGCTCGGCTTTCTGTCCGGCCTGCGCGCCGACAGCGGCGTGGTCCGCCATGGCGCCGCCCGTGCCGAACTGTCGGCCGAGTTCGCCCTGGACCAGCTGCAGGCCGCGCGCCAGTGGCTGGCCGACAACGAGCTGGACGACGAGGACCAGTGCCAGCTGCGCCGGGTGATCCGCGCCGATGGCGGCTCGCGCTCCTGGATCAACGGCCGCCCGGTGACCCTGGCGCAGCTGGCCGATCTGGCAGGGCGGCTGGTGGAAATCCATGGCCAGCACGAGCAGCAGGCCCTGCTGACGCGCCCGTCGCAGCTGGCCCTGCTCGATGCCTATGCCCGCAACGAGGACGAGCGCCGCCAGGTGCGCCGCGCCGCTGCGGCCTGGCAGACCTTGGTCGATGAATCGCTGGCCCTGTCGCAACAGGGCGACGTTTCCGACCGCATCGGCTTCCTCGAACACCAGCTGCGCGAGCTGGATCGCGAGGACCTGGAACCCGAGTCGATTGTCGCGCTGGGCGCCAGCCACCGCCGCCAGGCCCACGCCAGCGCCCTGCTGAGCGCCTGCCAGGCGGCCAGCAACCAGCTCAACGGCGACGACGGCAGCTCGGCCATGGACCTGCTGCAGCAGGTACGCCACGAACTGTCGCGCCTGATCGAACACGACCCGCGCCTGGGCGAAGTGGACGGCCTGATCGAGAACGCCTCGATCCAGCTGCACGAAGCCCTGTCGCTGCTGGACCGCGTGCACGACGACCTGGATGCCGACCCGGAACAGTTCGAGGAGAACGAGCGCCGCCTCGGCCGCCTGCACGACCTGGCCCGCAAACACCGCGTGCCGATGGACGAGCTGGGCGCGCAGCGCGAGCGCATGCATGCCGAAGTGGAGCAGCTGCGGGGTGCCGACGAGCGCCTGCAGCGCCTGGCCGGCGAGATCGAGAAGGCTGCCGCCGCCTGGCGCGTGCAGGCCGAGGTGCTCAGTGCCAGCCGCCGCAAGGCTGCGGCCGAGCTGTCGGCTACCACCACCGGCATCATCGCCGAGCTGGGCATGGGCGGCGGCCAGTTCCTGATCGAGCTGGAAGCGCAGGACAGCGGCAAGCCGGACCCGCAGGGCGCCGAGCGCGTCGAGTTCCTGGTGGCAGCCAACGCCGGCCAGCCGCCGCGGGCGCTGCGCAAGGTCGCCTCCGGCGGTGAACTGTCGCGTATCTCGCTGGCCATCGAAGTGGCCGCGCTGGACCTGGATGCGGTGCCGACCATGGTGTTCGACGAAGTCGACTCGGGCATCGGCGGCGCGGTGGCCGACATCGTCGGCCAGAAGCTGCGTGCCCTCGGCGAGAAGCGCCAGGTGCTGTGCGTCACCCACCTGCCACAGGTCGCCTCCAAGGGCCACGCCCATTACCGGGTCAGCAAGGCCCCGGTGGAAGGCATGACCCAGAGCGCGGTGGAGAAGTTGGACACCAAGGCGCGCGAGGAAGAACTGGCACGCATGCTGGGTGGCGTGGAAGTGAGCAAGGAAGCACGCGCCGCGGCCCGCAAGCTGCTGCAGGTATAACGCCGGCCGAGCCGAGCATGGGCTCGAACGAAACCGACATGTAGAGTCGAGCCATGCTCGACTGCTTCTGGCGTTCGACCAAGAGCAGTCGAG
>JAFAFD010000070.1 GCA_023423675.1 Pseudomonadota bacterium
CCCTCACTGCGCAAGCGCCTGCTGAGCGGGCCCAGTGGACCGGGCGAGCTGGTGGTGATGCAGGGCGAGCCGTGGTGGTTCTACACCGCCTGCCAGGCCCACGATTGCCCGGGCACCGCGTTGGCCATGCTGTACTCGCCCGAGCAGTCGAAGATGGTCGGCCGCCTGACCGCGCGCTGCCGGGTGTGGTGGCTGGGCGGGCCGACGGCTGCACAACGTGAGCAGATCGAGCAGCTGCGCCCGCTGGATGATGCTGCGTTGACGGAAGACAGCGCGCTCTGCGAGTGATGCAGCGGAATGCATGACGGCGCGTGGCCCATCCACGCATGGCGTGGATCTACTGCGGCAATCGCAGAGGTAGCGCCGGGCCGTGCCCGGCGGAATGCCGGCATTGCGCGCGGCCCATCCACGCATGGCGTGGATAAACTGCGGCAATCGCGCAGGTAGCGCCGGGTCATGCCCGGCGCGTTGCCTTTACCGCGCGTCACTCCTCCGGACGCATGCGCGCGCTGGCCTGCGCGTTGATCGCCAGGCACGCCATGACCAGTCCCTCCATCACCCGGTCACCGGGGAAATCCTCTTCCGGTCCGTTCTGGCGAATGCGTTCGCCTGCCAGCAGCATTTCCAGGGCGATGGTCAGGCCGACGCGTGCGCAGTCGGCATCGGCCAGGGCGATGCGGCGGCCGATGCGCAGCTCCGGTTCGGGCCAGGGCTGGCCATCGGCAGCGGCGCCGCAGCCGATGTCCTTCAGGGCGTTGATGAAGGCGCTGCCCGGGCGGGTCGACGGGGCGTCGTCGTCCTCGCTGTTGGCAGGCGTGTGGGCGGGAAATTTCGGTGTGGTCATGGCGAGAGCTCCGTGCAGACAGTCGGTAGCCGCCACACAAAGGTGGCGGGCGGAGGCGTGGCTCGAAAACCGGGACATTGCGCAAGACCGGCAGGCACAAGGCCTCCACGCTCCGCCCGCCATAGCCGGCAGACGGATTGCCGGCCGACGCCACGTGGAGTGACGCCGACCGGCAAGCGTAAACAACTTACGCAGTGTCACGGGTTTTCGATGCCCGGCCACCCGTTGTCGGTGGCACGTCATCTGTACTCGCTTGCTTGCGCAGCGCCCATCAGACAAGTTGCAAACCCGTTCGCTGCAAGACGCTTTCGGCATTCTTGCACGCTGTTAAGTCGTGCCAGAGGTTGGCGCCGCAAGGCCCGCCAGCGTGTGGGGAATATGCGACATGCGTCGAGGTTGCCGGGCAGGCCACGGGCGCCACTGCCGGTCGATGGCGTCATGCTTGGCGGTCGCGCGGGGTCCGCTGGCAGCTGATACGCTTGGGCGCAGTGGTCCGTGCGACCAAGGAGTGGATCGGCAATGGAGTTTGATTCGATCAGCCCTGCCATCAGCGGGGTGATGGGCGGAATGCTCGCGACGTCGCTGGTCGCGCGCTGGTCGCGCAATCTGCCTGGCGGGTACAGAGGTAAATCCCGCCAGCGCCTCGCCCGCGAGCATCGTGCGTCCATCTGGACGGCGAATGCACTGTTCTTTGTCGGCCTCTTTACTGGCGTGGCGCTCTACCCGCTGGGTGGTTTCGCGGATACGGATTGGCGGCCGTTGCTCTGGGGCTTCGGCCTGGCATCCGTGCTTCCCCTGCTTGCGATTGCCGTTGTTTCGCTTCTCTCAGGTCGCAGGCTGGAAGAGGGATTCGTTGCGTTCGCGCTGGGCCAGGGCAGCCCTGTGTGGGTGACGTATCTTCCCTTGGGTGCGGGTGTCGTGGCGTTTGGATTCGCGGTTGCAGATCTGGTGAGCTGATTCATGTTGGCGATGCGCGCGTCTGCCGCCCACTACTTCCCCCAGCGCCAATCGATGGACCGTGGGCGCGTACGCTGCATGACGTCCGCCATTACCTGATGCTGGAATTCACCCATAGGTGATCGATGAGAATAATCCTGCTTGCGATTCTCACGGTGTTCGTTCTCTATGTGGGCAGCTGCACCGCGCTTTCCAGCAGCAGGAGCCGGACGTTTGATGCCGTCCATCCTGGCGATCTCCGTGAGTCGGTGGTACAGGCATTTGGCAAGCCTGATGTGGTCGAGATCCCGGGTCAGCCGTTCACTCGCTACGCAAGCGCTGGGTGCAGTGCGCCCTGTGCTGAGCGGCTCTGGTATGAGAACCGGCTGAGCCTGGACACCCAGGCATGGTCGTTCGAAATCAACGCTGCGGGAGTGGTCATCCAAGGCACGCGTTGGACCTCGCCGTGATCTGGACCAGTGGCGGGACGTCAGCGGGGCGAACCGCAACATCAGGCGACGCGTGTTCTTCCTTTCCGCGCTAGCGGGCAGGTCTTGCGCTTAACGGTGAACTGATCAGATCGCTGGGCGGAGGTGAGAACCTGAACTCAACCGGCAATCCCACCACCGCCTCGATGGTCGCGCGCTCTGCGTCGTAAACATGCTTTGACGTCTGCGGAGCGGCAACCGTCAGGACGATCCTGCCGGTGGTCTCATCAACCCACGCACCCGAAATTTCAGGAATCAGTTTCTGCAGTACAGGCATGGCGGCCTGCAACCTGGCCGTCAGCTGCACCGTGGTGGCAGCGGCACCGGTAACAAACCGCACCGGTACAACGCCGGCCTCCGTCTTGATCTCCCGGTTGGCAACGTAGCCGTCGCCTGTCAGGCGAACAACAATGTGCTGTGCAGGTGACCGTGCCCAGAAGAGCCCGCGAGCCGATCGGCAAACTCCGATTTCAATGCGCTGATGTGGGGAACGGCGAGCTCTTCCCTGGCCAGCGCCAGTCGCGCCTCTTCAAGACCCATGCCGGCTTCCCGCGCATACGTCGTGACCGGTGGACCGCTAAGCGCAGCGTCTGATTCCAGATACGCGGAGCGACGCGCGGGGCTGGCCTCCGTCCCAGCGGCCAATGAAAGTGAAAAGAACAGCAGCATATAAGCACCGTGTCTCATTACTCTTCCTTGTAGGCAGGGCTATCTCACCACGTTCCGTGCTGTTTCCAGTAAAGCGTTCACAAGGCTACTTTGCCAGATCAGGATCAGAGCATGCGGCTGGATGTTTTGTGGCACCCGTACTTCGGCGGGCTTCAAGCCGTGGGGGCCTCTGCATTTCGATCCTGTCGAGTATCCGGTGACGAAGCAGGAACTTGCTGATTTCCAGACAGCTGCCGTCCGCAGCGGCGTAAGCTTCTGCTGGCTCTCAACGTGGGAGGGGGCACATGAGGACAAGGACCTGCTGTCGATCTTCAAGTAGTGGTCCGCACCACCTTCATGTAGCACCTTGGGCGCTTCAGTCGAACACTGCACTCCATCTGGCAAGGTGATTCATGAATCGTGTGGCAGCGGGTCCATGCCGCGCACCAGCGACTTCTTGCGGCCCGGACTGAAGATGAGCGCGTGACCCAGATGCGCAGTCTGCTGGGCGTCCTCTCCAGGCTCGATCAGGATCAGGTGGCGGCGCTGAGTGACGAATCGGCTGATGACGTCGCAGCGCTGTTGAACACCGATGGCGAGCTCGGAAGGTATTACGGCGGCAGGGCACTGGCGGCAATCGCCTGCCGCGCACATGCCACACTGCCGGCGCTGCGGAAGGCATTGAGCGAGGCGGTGCCGATCAGGTCGGATTTCGAGGGGATTACCTTTACGCCGCCAGCGAGCCCGTATGCGGAAGTCGAGAAGGCAATCATCAAGATCGAGCGCGCTCAGGCCTGCAGGTAGCGCGGCCGACCAGAGTGACGCGCGTGTCGCGACCGCTGGGACACGAACCGGCGGCTTCACCACTTACATTGTCAGGCATTACAGAATGATCGAGATCAGAGAGTTTCGCCGGATGCTTGACGCGGGGCGGCGCTACCTGGAAGGGACGTGCTCCATCCACGAGCTTTACGGATGCGCCGTCGATCTCGAGACAGCTGCGAAGTTCTGGGAAGGTCATCGGGCAATCGCCCAGGTCGCTCGCGAGTGGTCCTGCATGGCTGACCGCCGCTGGAACGAATGCAGTCACCATCCCGATCCACTTTCGGAACACGAGTTCTTGAGCTGGCTGCAGCAGCTGGGCGCTTTCGGCGTGATGCGTTGACCGGCCAATGTCAGCCCAGCAGCGGCCAGCCTACTTACCCCAGCGCCACCCCGGCGGCGGACCTTTCAGCCAGCAGACCAGCACAAGCACCAGAATCACCGCCCACGTGTACAGCTGAAACGCCAAGGGCCGGTGGATCGGAGAGAACAGGAACGGGCCGGCCGCCAGCAACACGAATGCAACCGCATAAACCACCCAGCCCTGCCACGCGCAGGGCAAGCCCCAGCCCCAACCGTATCGCTTCCGTGTGAACCAGTATTTCTTGTCGTCCATGCGTGTGTTGTACCACCTTGTGGGTACCGCTCCAACCGTCACCCCCGTTCACCCCCGCAGCAGCGAGAATAGGGCGCCGGGCACGCGCTGATGCGTGCCACTCACTGCCTGCAGGATCGCGAAGATGTCCAACACTCCTTTTGGCGAATCGTCATGCGCTGCCGCCGCCAGCGGTTGCGTCGAGGTTCGCGGTGCGCGCGAGCACAACCTTAAGAACGTCGACGTCTCCATTCCGCGCAACGCACTGGTGGTGTTCTCCGGCGTCTCGGGTTCGGGCAAGTCATCGCTGGCCTTCGGCACCGTCTACGCCGAAGCGCAGCGACGCTACTTCGAGTCCGTCGCGCCCTATGCACGGCGGCTGATCGACCAGGCCGGCGTGCCCGATGTGGATACGATCGATGGTCTGCCGCCGGCGGTGGCGCTGCAGCAGCAACGCGGTGCCAGCAACGCACGGTCATCGGTGGGCAGTGTCACCACGCTGTCCAGCCTGGTGCGCATGATGTATTCGCGGGCCGGCACGTATCCGGCCAAGCAGCCCATGTTGTACGCCGAGGATTTCTCGCCCAACACGCCGCAGGGCACCTGCACCACCTGCCACGGCCTTGGCCACGTGTACGAGGTGACCGAGGCGTTGATGGTGCCCGACCCGTCGCTGAGCATCCGTGAGCGCGCCATCGCGTCCTGGCCGCCGGCGTGGCATGGGCAGAACCTGCGCGACATCCTGGTCACGCTGGGTTACGACATCGACGTGCCGTGGAAGACGCTGCCGAAGAAAGCCCGCGACTGGATCCTGTTCACCGAGGACGCGCCCAGCGTGCCGGTGTATGCCGGCTTCACCCCCGCCGAGACCCGTGCCGCACTCAAGCGCAAGCAGGAGCCCAGCTACATGGGCACCTATACCGGCGCGCGCCGCTATGTGCTGCACACGTTTGCCAACACGCAGAGTGCGCTGATGCGCAAGCGCGTGTCCCGCTACATGGAAGGCAGGCTGTGCCCAGCCTGCGAAGGCAAGCGGCTGAAGCCCGAGGCACTCTCGGTTACCTTCGCAGGCGTGGATATCGGCGAGTTCATGCGCCTGCCGCTGGATCAGCTGGCAGAGCTGCTGCAGCCGGTCGCGGAAGGGGACTTCAGCGCCTACCGCAAGGCCGCGCTGTCGGAAGAGAAGCAGCTGGCTGCTCAGCGGCTCGCGGGCGGGGTGATGGCGCGCGTGCACCAGCTGCGTGGCCTGGGCCTGGGCTATCTGTCTCTGGATCGCGCGACGCCGACGCTGTCAGCGGGCGAACTGCAGCGCCTGCGGTTGGCCACGCAGTTGAGCTCGCTGCTGTTCGGTGTGCTGTATGTGCTCGATGAGCCCTCGGCGGGCCTGCACCCTGCCGATAGCAAGGCGCTGTACGACGCACTGGACCGGCTGCGCGACGGCGGCAACTCGGTGTTCGTGGTCGAACACGATCTGGAGCTGATGCGCCGCGCCCAGTGGCTGGTGGACGTGGGCCCGGAGGCAGGCGAGCACGGTGGACGCGTCCTCTACAGTGGCGAGCCTGAAGGCCTGCGCCAGATCGCGGACTCGCACACGGCCCGCTATCTGTTCGACCAGGTGCCGGCGCCGGTCAGTCGGCAGCGCAGCCCGGACAGCTGGCTGGAGCTGCAGGACATCCACCGGCACAACCTGAAGGGTGTGGACGCGCAGGTACCGCTGGGCCTGCTGACCGCGGTGACCGGCATTTCCGGCTCAGGCAAATCCAGCCTGATGGCGCAGGCCTTGCCGGAGCTGATGCTGCTGCACCTGGGCCATGAGCCGGTGGAGGACACCGCTGAAACCACACCGACCGATGGCCCTACGGTGATTGAAGCAACGCGCGGCCGGCTGGCTGGCGATGTGGACGCCATCCAGCGGGTCGTGCAGGTGGACCAGAAGCCGATCGGCCGTACGCCGCGTTCCAACCTGGCCCCCTACACCGGGCTGTTCGACCACGTGCGCCAGCTGTTCGCCGCGACGCCGGCCGCACGCCGTCGAAAGTTCGACGCCGGGCGCTTCTCGTTCAACGTGGCCAAGGGCCGCTGCGAGACCTGCGAAGGCGAGGGCTTCGTCAGCGTCGAGCTGCTGTTCATGCCCAGCGTCTATGCGCCGTGCCCCACCTGCCATGGTGCGCGCTACAACGAGGCCACGCTGAAGGTGCTGTGGAATGAGCGCACCATCGCCGAGGTGCTGCAGATGACGGTGGACGAAGCGCATGCGTTCTTCAGCGAGGAAGATGCCATCGCACGCCCGCTGCACCTGCTGCAGGAAATCGGTCTGGGCTATCTGCGGCTGGGCCAGCCGGCCACCGAGCTTTCAGGCGGTGAGGCACAACGCATCAAGCTGGCCACCGAGCTGCAGCGCAGCCAGCGCGGACGCAGCCTGTACGTGCTGGATGAACCCACCACCGGTCTGCACGCATCTGACGCGGACCGGCTGATGGTTCAGCTGCAGCGCCTGGTGGAGGCGGGAAACACGGTGGTGATGATCGAGCACGACATGCGCGCGGTCGCGCAGGCCGACTGGGTGATCGACGTCGGGCCGGGTGCAGGCGGGGCGGGCGGCACCATCGTGGCGAAGGGAACGCCGCATCAGGTCGCCCGAGCGAAGGGCAGCAGGACGGCGCCGTTCCTGGCGCGGGAATTGGAAGGCGCGGGCAAAACCTGAACAAAAACTGGTCTATCAACGTAAGCGACTATCACGGCCGTGGTAATTAACATGGCCGTGATATATAACGTGGCCATGTTAGACCGGTAGTGACAGCCATGGCGCTTCCCTCCTCCAACCGAAGTGGTGACCTTGCAGCAGAGCGCGTTGCGGCTCTGTTCCGCGCGCACAGCTGGGGTGTGGATGCTGAACAAGGTACGGAACCCTTTCGACCCGATCTCGTTGTCCGCAACGGATCGACGCAGTACGCCGTCGAGGTGAAGGCGGAAAGGGAGGGTCGACCCGATCGTGTACTGGCGTTGCTCTCACAGGCCATCCTGCAAGTCCGCCGGCAGGCTTTGCAGTCAGGAATGTGCCCGCTGGCGATCGTGCACGTCGGCCAGTTTTCACCAGCATTGCAGCGCAAGGTTGAACAGTTCCATCGCGATTACGCGCCGGATGTCGCTGTCGGCGTGGTCTCGGAAACGAGCGGCAGCTACTTCATCGGCGCGGGTCTGCAATTGCTCAACGTAGAAGCGCCCCGCCGTGCACGACAGGGAAAGGCCGCAAAGCCGCGCAAAGCCTCTGATCTCTTCTCCGATCTCAATCAGTGGATGCTGAAGGTTCTGCTCGCGCCAGAGATTCCTGATCGACTGCTGCATGCGCCGCGCGCAGACTACCGTTCGATGTCACAGCTGGCGGCTGCAGCAAACGTGTCACTGATGAGCGCCTCCCGATTTCTCCAACGCCTGCGCGAAGATGGATTTCTTGACGACGCCAGCGGGGTGCTCCGCGTGGTGCGGCGGCATGAGCTGTTCCGGCTCTGGCAGTCGGCGGCCCTGCGTTCGTCTGCCGAGCTGCGCATGTGCTTTCTGATTCCCGGCGCCGGAACGGGCCCCGTGCAGAAGGCAGCCGAACGCCTGGACGCCTGCGTCGGTCTGTTCGCCGCAGCAGACCTGCTGAAACTGGGGCATGTGAGTGGCGCGCTGCCGCATCTGTACCTCCGCCGGCTTGCACCCACGCCCAGCGCCGAGTGGCCGGGTCTGGTAGCCGCTGGAGCTGGTGAACCGCCACATCTCATCCTGAAGCAGGCCAATGCGCCTGAATCGATGTTCAGGGGCGCGCTGCGGGTCGACAACGTCCTGGTATCCGATGTCCTGCAGCTGTGGCTGGACGCATCCGCGCATCCCTCACGCGGCGCAGAGCAGGCAGAGCTGCTGCGGAACAAAGTACTCGCCCACGTACTGGGTGATGGCGGGTGAATGACCGTGAGTCCTTTGCCACACTAGTGGCAGCGCTGGCGCCATGGGCGCCGCAGCTGGTGTTCGTGGGAGGCTGGGCGCACCGCCTGCATAGGCTGCATCCCAGCGCCGACCCGCCTGCATACCAGCCCCTGGCAACGCTGGACGCTGATGTCGCATTCGCGGAGCGCGCGCAGCTCGAAGGAAGCATCAGGGCGCGCCTTCAGGAGGCCGGATTCACGCAGCAGCTGACCGGAGACCACCGCCCACCTGTTTCCTAATACACATTGGGTGAGGATGCCAACAGCGGCTTCTATGCGGAGTTCCTGACCCCACTGACCGGGCGCGCAACCACACGCGAAGGAGTGCCGATAGCAACCGTGGAGAATGCCGGTATTACGGCCCAGCGCCTGCGCTATCTTGAGCTTCTTCTCCATGCGCCTTGGCATGTCACGCTGACCGAGGAGTGGGGCATCAGGCCCTTGGTCGATGTGTGCATTCCCAATCCGGTGAGCTTCATCGTGCAGAAGCTGCTGATCCATGCAGACCGACCTCGTGAGAAGCGCTCGCAGGACATTCTCTACATCCACGACACGCTGCAGCTTTTCAGCGCAGATATCGGACGCCTTGTCGCTATCTGGAACGACGACGTGCAGCCTGGGATGCATGCGAACTGGGTGGCAAACATGTACCAGACCACGGATCTACTGTTCGGCCGGGTGAGCGATCCGATCCGCGACGCCGCCGTCATCCCGCAGGATCGCGTACTTGATCCAGAGAGGGTGCAGACCTTCTGCCACGCTGCACTTCTGGAGATCCTGGCACCCGCAGCATCAGGCTGAGCACGCAGCCCTCCCATGGATGAGGCCGCAAGTGGAGACACGGGCACGGCCGGTATGGCCATCGGCCAGCAGCACATAACCACTCGGCATTTCTGCATTGGGGCGCGAGCGGGGTTAATGAATGTGCAATGTCTGGCGCGCCCCTCGCGGCGCGCAGGCAGCGTTTCCCCCACTACCCGTACGCCCCACGATGACGACTGCTCGTTCCTCACTGCGCCCACGATTGCTGGCGTTGGCGGTGTTGCTTGCCACCGCGTCCCCCGCACTGCATGCCCAGTCCACCACCGGCGCCATCGTCGGCCTCGCGCCTCCTTCGGCGCAGCGCATCTTCGTCCGCAGCGACACCGGGCTCACCCGTGAAGTGACGGTGGACGCGCGTGGCCGCTACACCATCGGCCAGCTGCCGCTGGGTCGCTATTCGGTGGAAGCACGCGATGCCGACGGCAAGGTGCTGCAGACCCGCGAGGGCGTTGCGCTGACGGTGGGCACCAGTACCGAGGTCTCGTTCGGTGAGGTCACGCGCCTGGATGGCGTGCAGGTCAGCGCTGATCGCGCGGCGGCTGCGATCGACGTCAGCAGCGTGGATTCGCGCACGGTGATCACCGCCGAGCAGCTGCAGCGCCTGCCGCTGGGCCGCTCGGCCGAGGCCATCGCCCAGCTTGCACCGGGCGTGGTCGGCAACGGTGGCAACGGCAGCTATGCCGGCCCGACCGGCGCGCAGTTGGTCAGCTTCGGCGGTTCGTCGGCGGCCGAGAACGCGTACTACATCAACGGTTTCAACAGCACCGATCCGCTGCGTGGCCTGGGTGGCCTGACACTGCCCTATGGCAGCATCGACCAGCAGGAAATCTACACCGGCGGCTACAGCGCCAAGTACGGTCGTTCCGATGGCGGCGTCATCAACGCCGTCGGCAAGCGCGGCACGAATGACTGGCACTTCGGTGGGCAGTTCACCTGGGAGCCGGCCTCCACGCGCTCGGACAAGGACGACGTGCGCTACCCGGGCGACGGTGCGCTGTACTCGCCGGAGAGCAAGGACCGCGAGTGGGTGACCACGCAGAGCATCTACGCCGGCGGCCCGCTGATCGAAGACAAGCTGTTCTTCTTCGGCTCCTACGAACTGGAGCGCCGCGAAGGCACCGACGCCAAGAACGTCGAGGCGACCAACTCCTACTCGAAGTATGAGTACAACCGTCCGCGCTGGTACGCCAAGCTGGACTGGAACATCACCGACAACCATCTGCTGGAACTGACCGGCGCCTCCAGCCGCAACGTGTTCCGCGGCGACATCTTCGCCTACGACTACGACACGCTGACCCGTGGCGCGCAGCGCGGCAAGGAAGACACCACCAAGACCGGCGGCGACCTGTGGACAGCCAAGTACACCGGCTACCTGACCGACCGGCTCACCGTGAGCGCGCAGTATGGCGAGATGAAGACCGATGACTACATCGGCAATCCCGCCTACGACGGCAGCCTGACCTACATCAACAGCGCCAACCTGCAGAATCCGGCGCTCAACGGCGGCACGCCGATCACCAATGCGCAGACCACCTCGCTGCTGGTCGACCCCGCGCGCGGCAACCGCAGCAACAACCTGCGCCTGGATGCGAACTATGTGCTGGGAGACCACAGCATCACCGTGGGCATCGACAACCAGAACGCCCGCGCGCTCAACCGTGGCTCGGTGGCATCGGCCGATGGCTACTACTGGATCTACGGCCAGTCCAACCCGAACGTGCCGATCAACACCGGCCTGGGCGTGCCGGCCACCGGCGGCATCCGCAACGGCCAGGACGGCTATTACGTGCGCCAGTACATCTACAGTGCACTGGCCTCGGTGCGTGCGTCGCAGCGGGCGCAGTACATCGAAGACAACTGGCAGGTGACCGACCGCCTGCTGCTGAACCTGGGCCTGCGCCTGGACCAGTTCACCAACTACAACCGCGATGGCGACGCCTACATCAAGCAGACCAGCGGGCAGTGGGCGCCGCGGCTGGGCTTCAGCTGGGATGTCGGCGGCGACGGCCGCTTCAAGGTGTTCGGCAATGTCGGCCGCTACTACCTCGCGCTGCCGCTGAACCCGGCATTCAACGCGGCCGGTGCAACGCTGGCGACGTCGACGTACTACACCTACGGCGGCATCGACAGCAACGGCTACCCGACCGACCTCACCCAGTTCTCCGATGCGGTGTCGTCCAACAACAACTACGGTCTGCTGCCGGACGCGAAGACGGTGGCTACCGCCGGCATCAAGCCGTCCTTCCAGGATGAGTTCATCCTCGGCTTCACCAAGGCACTGGGCCAGGATTGGGTGTACGGCGCGAAGGCGACCTATCGCGTGCTGCGCAGCGGCGTGGATGACTACTGCGATATCGACGCGGTGCTCGGCAAGGCCAGCAGCCTCGGCTACAACGTAACCAAGGACAGCAACCCGGTCAGCTGCTGGCTGATCAATCCCGGCCGCGCGAACACCTTCAACCTGGTCGACACCGGCGGCAACTACGTGAGCGTGCCGCTGACCAATGCCGAGATGGGCTTCCCGAAGTTCAAGCGCAACTACTACGCGGTGAACCTGTCGCTGGAACATCCGTTCGACGGGCGCTGGTACGGCCGTGCGGACTACACGTGGTCGCGCAGCTACGGCACCACCGAAGGCCAGCTGCTGTCGGGCATCGGCCAGACCGCGGTGTCGACCACGCAGGCCTGGGATTACGCCCAGCTGATGGAGCACACCAACGGGCCGCAGAGCAACGACCACACCCACCAGTTCAAGCTGCACGGCTACTACCAGCTGACGCCGGAATGGCTGGTCTCGGCCAACGTGCGGGTGATCTCGGGCACGCCGTTCAGCGCACTGGGTTCGTATGGCCCGGACTTCGAAGATCCCTCCGGCTATGGCATCGCCTACCACTTCTACAACGGCCAGCCAGCGCCTCCGGGCAGCCAGGGGCGCCTGCCGTGGCTGAAGCAGCTGGACCTGGGCGTGTCCTACCGCCCGGCCGCGGCCGAGGGTCGACTGGGCTTCAACCTGGATGTCTTCAATGTGTTCAACAGCCAGGTCGCGCTGTGGAAGTCGCCGTACTCCGAGCTGGACCCGGGCCAGCCTGACCCGCTGTACGGCGCAGCGACCGTGCGCCAGGCACCGCGCTCGCTGCGGGTGAGCGTGAGTTACGACTACTGAGGGAGGGGCTCGGCGCTACCGGGGTCGGAAACCCCGTGTAGAGCCGAGCCCATGCTCGGCTGCGATCAGCCGGATGCAAAGCAGCCGAGCGTAGGCTCGGCTCTACAGCTGAGCAGCCGGGCAAGGTCGATGCTTCGGAAACCCCATGTAGAGCCGAGCCCATGCTCGGCTCCACTGCGATCACCGCCCGGCCAGTTCCTCGCGCACGATCTGCGCGCCTGCACTCAGCGCGCGCAGCTTGCCGCGCGCTACCTCACGCGACAGCGGCGCCATGCCGCAGTTCGTGCACGGGTAGAGCTTGTCGGCATCGACGAACTGCAGCGCCTTGCGCAGGGTGTTGGCCACGTCTTCCGGCGTTTCCACCGTGCTCGACGCAACGTCAATGGCACCCACCATCACCTTCTTGCCGCGCACCAGCTCGATCAGGTCGATGGGCACGTGCGAGTTGTGGCACTCCAGCGAGATCAGGTCGATGCTGGATTTCTGCAGCTTCGGGAAGGACTCCTCGTACTGGCGCCATTCCGAGCCCAGCGTCTGCTTCCAGTCGGTGTTGGCCTTGATGCCATAGCCGTAGCAGATGTGCACGGCGGTCTCGCACTTCAGGCCTTCGATCGCGCGCTCCAGGGTGGCCACGCCCCAGTCGTTCACTTCGTCGAAGAACACGTTGAAGGCAGGTTCGTCGAACTGAATGATGTCGACGCCGGCTGCTTCCAGTTCCTTCGCTTCCTCGTTGAGGATCTTCGCGAATTCCCAGGCCAGCTTCTCGCGGCTCTTGTAGTGCGCGTCGTAGAGCGTGTCGATCATGGTCATCGGGCCGGGCAGGGCCCACTTGATCGGCTGCGAGGTCTGCCGGCGCAGGAACTTCGCATCCTCGACGAACACCGACTTCGGGCGGCTGACGGCACCCACCACGGTCGGCACGCTGGCGTCGTAGCGGTTGCGGATGCGCACGGTCTCGCGCTTGTCGAAGTCGACGCCGTCGAGGTGTTCGATGAAGGTGGTGACGAAATGCTGCCGCGTCTGTTCGCCGTCGCTGACGATGTCGATGCCGGCGTGCTGCTGTTCCTGCAGGGACAGGCGCAGCGCGTCCTGCTTGCCTTCGGTCAGTGCCTCATCCTGCAGTTTCCAGGGCGACCAGAGCTTCTCGGGCTCGGCCAGCCAGGAGGGCTTGGGCAGGCTGCCGGCGGTGGAGGTGGGCAGTAGTTTCTTCATCGTGTTCGGGGTCTTTGTCCTGGGGGAGGGAGAAGCGATGAATCAGCGGGCAGCCCACTGCTCAAGCACGGCGCCATAGGGCTTGATGAAGTGCTCTTCGGTGAACCGGCCCTGCTTGACCGCCAGCTGGCTGCGCTCTTCGCGGTCGTAGACGATGCGGGTGGACGAGTAGTCCTGGTGCTTCAGGCTGGGCTGGTAGACCTTGCCGGCCACCGAATTGGCGTTGTAGATCTCCGGGCGGTAGATCTTCTGGAACGCTTCCATGGTGCTGATGGTGGCGATCAGTTCCAGGTTCGAGTAGTCGCCCAGCAGGTCGCCCTGGAAGTAGAACGCCAGCGGCGCGACGCTTCCCGGCGGCATGAAGTAGCGCACCTGCAGGCCCATCTTGTCGAAGTACTGGTCGGTGGGCGAGAACTCGCCCTGGCGGTACTCCACGCCCAGGATGGGGTGATGGTTCTCGGTGCGGTGGTAGGTCTTGCTGCTGGACACGCTGATGCAGATGACCGGTGCCTTGCTGAAGTTGGCGCGGTACGCATCCGAGTCCAGGAAGTGCTTGAACAGTTTGCCGTGCAGGTCGCCGAAGCCTTCGGGGATGCCGAACGTCGCCTTGCCTTCGTTGCTGGCCGGCAGCACGACGCTGAAATCGTAGTCGCGCACGTACGACGAGAAGTTGTTGCCGACGATGCCTTCGGTACGCGTGCCGGTGTGCGTGTCGACGATGGTCGGGCGCAGCACTTCGATCAGCGGGAAGGGATCGCTGCCGTCATCGCCATCGATGTGCATCTCCACCGAGATGATGTCCAGCTCGACCGCATAGCGATCCGCGCTGGGATTGTCCCAGTGGGCCAGATCGTTGAAGCGGTTGTTGATCATGCCAAGGGTATTGCGCAGGTTTTCCTGGCGCGAGGCGCCGCGGGCCAGGTTGGCGAAGTTGGTGGTGATGCGCGTGCCGTCGGCCGGCTGGTAATCCTCGTTGAACGGGATGCGCGTGATCTGGAAGGTGAAGTTGTCGGCAGTCATGGCGGTGTTCCGGTTACTCAGAGGGCGTCGGCGGTTTCAGCGGGCTCGGGCGCGGGGCGATGGGACAGCGCCAGCAGCGGCAGGGCCCGCTGCACGGCCAGGCGTGCGCGCTGCAGCAGGGCCTCGTCACGCACGCGGCCGTCGGCGAAATCCTCGTCGGTGGCGTAGACGCCAAGCGGCAGGGTGCGTGCCTGGAAGAAGCTGAAGAGCGGCCGCAGCTGGTGATCGATCATCAGCGCGTGGCGCTCGCTGCCGCCGGTGGCGGCCAGCAGGGTGGGGGTGTCGACCAGGGCGTCCTGGTGGATGAAATCGAAGAAGTGCTTGAACAGGCCGGTGTACGAACCGCGGTAGACCGGGGTGGCGACCACCAGCACGTCGGCCTGCTCGACCGTGGCCAGCGCCTGTTCGGCGGCGGCGGGCAGCTGCGAGCGCCACAGGGCACCGGCCAGCTGCGGGGCCAGCTCGCCGAGTTCGACCAGGTGCGGTTCGCTCGGTACGTGCTCGCCGATCAGGTCCAGCAGGTGCTCGCACAGGGTGGCGGCCCGCGAGGGGCGCTGCAGGCCGCCGGAAACGGCGACGATACGGAGGGGGCGGTGGGAAGAAAGCATGACCCGATCCTAGTCAGGCCTTTCCATGACGTAAAATGGTTTTACTTCACACATCCATGAGTGAGATTCATCGACATGCTGGAACGAATCCACCTGAGCATCGTGCAGCAGGTCGAACTGCAGGGTTCGCTGACCGCTGCCGCCGGCGTGCTCAACCTGACCCAGTCGGCGCTGAGCCACAGCATGAAGAAGCTGGAACAGCAGCTGGGCACCGACGTCTGGCTGCGCGAGGGCCGCAGCCTGCGGCTGACCCAGGCCGGCCAGTACCTGCTGGCGGTGGCCAACCGGGTGCTGCCGCAGCTGGACCTGGCCGAAGAGCGGCTGGGCCAGTTCGCCCAGGGCGAGCGCGGCTCGCTGCGCATCGGCATGGAGTGCCACCCCTGCTACCAGTGGCTGCTGAAGATCGTCTCGCCCTACTTGGCCTCCTGGCCGGACGTGGATGTGGACGTGAAGCAGAAATTCCAGTTCGGCGGCATCGGTGCGCTGTTCGGCTACGAGATCGACCTGCTGGTGACACCGGACCCACTGCTGAAGCCGGGCCTGACGTTCGTGCCCGTTTTCGACTACGAGCAGGTGCTGGTGGTGGCCAGGAACCACCCGCTGGCCAAGGTGGAGTACGTGAAGCCGCGGCAGCTGACCCAGGAAGTGCTGATCAGCTACCCGGTGCCGTTCGAGCGCCTGGACATCTACAACCAGTTCCTGCTGCCGGCCGGGGTCACCCCGCGCCGCCACAAGGCCATCGAAACCACCGACATCATGATGCAGATGGTGGCCAGCGGCCGCGGCGTGGCCGCCATGCCGCGCTGGCTGGTGGAGGAGTACGCGGCCCGCATGGACGTGGTGCCGGTGCGGCTGGGGGCCAAGGGCATTCCCAAGCAGATCTACCTGGGTGCGCGCGAGGCCGACACCGCCATCGATTACCTGCAGGCCTTCGTCGAACTGGCGCGGGGCAGCTCGATCGCCGGCGCGCCGCGCGGGGCCAAGTGATGCCTGCAGGAACCGTGCAGGGCGCACGCGCCTTCATCGATGCCTGTTCGCTGGAAGTCAGTGCGAAAGCCATGCCCGCGCTGCGCGCCGAGGCAGGCCGCATCGCCCCGGGAACCACGATCTCGATCCCCTATCTCACCAGCGAAGACGACGAGGCGCGGCTGGCCGCGGCACGCACCGTGCGCGAACTGGGGCTGCAGCCGATGCCGCACCTGTCCGCACGGCGCATCGGTTCGCAGGCGGCGCTGGAGCACTTCATCACCCGCGCGGTGGGCGAGGCCGGTGTCGAGCAGTGCCTGCTGATCGCCGGTGACCTGGCCACGCCTGCCGGTCCGTTCGCAGACAGTACGGCGATCATCGAGACGGGCCTGCTGGAACGTGCGGGCATCAAGGTCGTTGCCGTGGGCGGGCACCCCGAGGGCCATCCGGTGATGGACGCTGCCGGGCGCTGGCAGGCACTGGAACGCAAATGCCAGGCCATCGAAGCGCGCGGCATGGCGCCGAAGATCATTACCCAGTTCGCCTTCGATGCCGACCTCGTGCTGGCCTGGCTGGATGCGCTGCGTGCGCGCGGCATCGGCCACCCGGTGCTGGTGGGCGTGCCCGGGCCGGCCAGCGTCACCCGGCTGCTGCGCTATGCGGCGATGTGTGGCGTGGGTGCCAGCGCCTCGATGCTGGCGCGGTACGGCATCTCGATCGGCCGGCTGCTGGGCACCGCCGGGCCGGATGTGTTCGTGGATCGCCTGGTGAGTGGACTGACCGAAGCGCACGGCCAGGTCAGCCCGCACCTGTTCCCGTTCGGTGGCATCGCGCCGTCGCTGGACTGGGTGGCGCAGTACCGGCTGCGCGCGGGTTCGCAGCAGCGCTGAAACCGCGCAGGCGCAGAACAAGGCGGACCCGATCGGCCGCCCCGGCAAGCCGGGAGAAATCGCGCCTCACTTGCTTGCCGAGCGCGAACCCTTCTCGTCGCTGTGTTCGGCACGGCTCTGCGCGAACGCGGGGAAAGTCTTCTCCAGCGAATCCTTGTCCGGCAGCACGTAGAACACGCCGCCCTTCTGGAACGTGGACTGGACGACCTGCTCGTAGAAATCGGGGCTGACGTTGATGCAGCCGTGGGTGACGCGGTTGTCATCCGGGGTCGGCGTTGCCAGGCGTTCGGCGCGCTTTTCCTTCGGCGTACCCGGCGGCAGCGGGTGCATCGAGACTGCCGAATCGTAGTCCACCCACAACACGCGGCCGGCGTCGTCGGACGGGCCGTAGCCACCAATGAAGCGGCCGGCGGGGGTCGTGCGGTCGTGGCCGGGAATCGCGCTCAGCGCGACCTTGGCAACGTTCGGTGCGGAATGATCGCCCTTGGCCGAGCCAAACAGCGCCGGTGCCGCGCCACGCAGCTTGCCGTCACTGCCGAAGATCAGCACCTGTGCGGCGGCCTTGTCCATGATCGCGAACGGATAGCCTTCGCTGTCCTTGCTGGCGACCACCCAACCTGCGAGTTCGATCACCGTCTCGGACACTTCCTGTCCTTCCGGCAGTTCATCGACGGCAGCGGTGGGTTGCGTAGCGGCATCCTTGGCGCCCTTGGCGCTGGCCACGCCGGTACCGGCCAGTGCCAGCGCAAGGGTCAGCGCGACGCAGGCGGTGCGGATTGCGGGGGATGAGTGCGTACGAATGGCACGGTTCCTCGAGTAAATACGGTGACTCAAGGGAACCAGTGGCCGGGGGAGACCACTGGTTCCCGATTCAGCTTAGCCGCGCGGGGTACGGCGGGGGGCCGATTCGAGCTGCTGGACGCGACCTTCGATCTGGTCGAGACGCTGGTTGGCCTGCTGTGCGGACTGGTTGGCGGACTCGGCGCTCTGCGCCGCGCCCTGGACCTTCACGTCAAGCGCGTCGAGACGCGTGTTGACCTTCGCGAAGTCTTCTTTGTAGCTGGCGCACGCGCCGAGGCTGAGGGCAAGGATTGCCACGCCGAGGGGACGAGCGATCTTCAGGTGCTGCGTGGAAAGGGTCATTGCATTCCCTCCTTCGTCTGGGGAGTCTGGAATATAGCGGGCTTTTTGTTAGTTCCATGAATGCCTTTTCAGCTGCAGTTTGCGGACGTGCAGACACTGTGAAGAACGCGCAGTCATGTTAGATTTGCCGCGAATTCAGCTGTCTGAGCCGGGCATGTGCTAGCCGCTTCCACCCCTGAATGAGCGCAGTGTTCGTTGTGCGGTGTCAGTGCATCGCGCGGATGCATCACGCCGTGCGCGCAGAAACGTGATCGTGCATTTGTGGCGGGCGGAGGCCGCTGATAGCCTGATTCGCTGATGATCGATCAGCGGGGCGGTGGCATGGCCGGGCAGGAGACGGTGGCTTCAAGCCGGTACTCGCCGGGGAAATCCGCAGGCAGCGGCTGGCCTGCAAGATGGTCCTGCACGGGTTCGATGGCGCCCTTTTTTCCAGCACCGCCCTTCGCTTCGAAGTCATCGCTGACGATGATGACCGACTGGTCACCGGGCACCAGCTCAAGCACCGTCGCATCGTTCGATACAGCGGCCAGGTAATAGTCGCCTACGCTCAGTTTCGGATTGCAGCAGCCGATCGAATAGGTGACGCCGGATGCCTTCGGCATGCCACCCTTGAGCGTGCGGACCACGTTGATGCGGCCGCTCAAGGTGCTGTACCACGGCTCCCCGTCGGCGACCTCGAGCGACATGAGCCGGAACACGTAGACGTGGCTGGCGCGGTCCAGGTTCTGCACGAACGTGGGTGCATCCGGCTGCGGGCAGGCGAAGGCCACCATGGGTGATGCGGCCAGCGAAAGCAGAAGTGCCAACGTGGTCGTGCTGGTCTTCATTCGACCACGCTCAGCTTCACCTGGGCACCTTCGGGCAGCCCATCGATCTGTTGCGCCATGCTGCCCGACGCGCCGATCAGTTCGGCCAGTGGCACCGTGGCGAGATTGCCGCCGCCGTACTCACCGCCCAGCGCGCCGGGAATCTTCAGGCAATACGCATGGCCGGGCTGCAGCGTGCCGAGGCGCTCTTCCGCCTGCTGCAGCAGCGCGGCCATGTACCAGTCCTGCAGGAAATCCTGATCGCGCGCGAGTGCATCGAGTTCGGCGCGCGACCGGGCGATGACCGTGCAGTAGAGATCTTCCGGGCACAGCCGCCAGTAGCAGCCGCCGTGGTCCTCGATCATCAGGTTGCCGAACGGGTTGTCGCCGACGATCTGCGCCGGCGCGATGCCGGTCCAGCCCCAGGCATCGGTGACGAGGGTGATCAGATCCGTGGACGTTGGAGCGCGCTCGCTGGTTCCAGTGGTCATTCTAGCGACGCGCCGCCCCGTGGACGAAGCACGCCGGGAGGTGGCCGATGAACAAACGCGCCTGCCTACGCCCTCGGCGGAAAGGCCTGCACGCCACGTTTGCTATCATGCGCGCCGATGGCCGCCCGCCAGATGCCGATCGTGCGCCCGCGCGCGTTCCTTCTTCGAAAGAGGACGCATCTGCGGCCAGTCGCAGCGAAACCTTGCCCGGCAAGGCCCCTGCCAGCTGGGCCCCCGTACAGATCGAACAAGGAAAGCCGGCCGCTGCCCGCGGCCGTAATACATGAATTCACCTGCAACTTCGCGTCCCGGGTTGATCCCGGTGCTGGCCCTCCTGCTGGTCGGCCTCAACCTGCGCCCCGTGCTGGCCGTGGTCAGCCTGCTCACCGATTCCATCCGTGCCAGCAATGGCATGAGCTTCGAACAGGTCGGCTGGCTCACCAGCCTGCCGATGATGGCCATGGGCCTGATCGCCATGGCCGGCGGCCTGGTCTATCGCATGGGCTATCGGCGCGGCGTGGCCATCGGCCTGGCCCTCACGGCCGCCTCGGCGCTGGCCAAGCTGGCCTCGCATGAACCGCTGTGGCTGATGGGTTCCAGCGTGGCCGCGGGCCTGGGCATCGGCATCGTGCAGTCGCTCATCCCCGGCTACATCAAGACCCGCTTCCCGCACCGCGTCGACCTGCTGATGGGCCTGTACGTGAGCATGATCATGGGTGGCGCGGCACTGGCGGCGGCCAGCGCATCGGCCCTGCTGCACTGGCTGGACTGGCAGGGCACGATGGCGTTCTGGGCGGTGCTGGCCATCGCCGGCATCGCGCTGTGGCTGCCCAACAGCGGCCACGCCGATGCGCCGTCCACCGGCAGCTCCGCCAAGGCAGCCACGTCCTCCGCATTCCGTCCCTGGCAGCACGGGCGCACCTGGTTGCTGGTCGCGCTGTTCTGCGTGTCCAGCAGCTGCTACACGCTGTGCCTGGCGTGGATCGCGCCGTACATGATGGAAGCGGGCGTGCGCGCCAACGAGGCCGGCTTCATGCTGGCCGCATTGAGCCTGTCCGAGGTGGCCGGTGGCTTCCTCGTCTCCTGGCTGGCCCCGCGCTTCCGTGACCGCCGCGTGCTGCTGGCGCTGTTCCTGGCGGCCACCGCGCTGACCTACGTGCTGATCGGCGTGGCGCCGATGTATGCCCCGTGGCTGATGATGTGCCTGCTCGGCCTGTCGATCGGCGGTCTGTTCCCGATGACCCTGATCCTGGTGATGGACCACTGCAGCCAGCCAGCCAAGGCGGGCATCCTGGTGTCCTTCGTGCAGGGCGTGGGCTATCTGGTCGGCGGCATCCTGCCGTTCGTGGCCGGTTCGATCCGCGACACCGTGGGTGACCTCAGTGTCGCGTGGGTGGCGATGGCCTGCGTGACCGCTGCAGCACTGGTGCTGGCGGCAAGGGCAACGCCGGCCAGCGCCGCGCGCTTCGACGCGCGCTGATCGTGCATGATGCAGCGGCGTGGCGTCTGGCCACGCGCTGCCAGGGAAGGTGAATCAATGGATGGGATACCGGCGCGACAGATCCGCGCGCAGTATGACGACCGCGTGATCCGCGTGTACCAGGCCTACTCCGATGCCATCGCCGACAGTGCGCTGGAGCGGCAGACCTTTGTCGCGCCGCCGTTCAAGATGGAGCGGATGACGTGGATCAAGCCGTCCTTCCTCTGGATGATGTATCGCGCAGGATGGGGCGAAAAAGAGGAAGGCCAGAAGCGGATCCTGGCAATCGACATCCGTCGCGAAGGCTTCGAGTGGGCGCTGACCCATGGCTGCGACAGCCGTGCCGAGCCCGGGATGGATGCGGCGGTGTGGGAGCAGCTCAAGGCTCGTTCCCCGGTGCGCATCCAGTGGGATCCCGAGCGCGATCTGCTGCTGCGGCCGTTGCCCCACCGCGCGATCCAGATAGGTCTGGGCAGGGAAGCGGTGCGTGCCTATGTCGATGAATGGATTCAAGGCATCACCGATGTGACGGCGCAGGCACACGCCATCCATGCGCTGGTGAAGGCCGGAAGGATGGAGGACGCGCAGTCTGCGCTCCCTCGCGAGCGGGCCTATCCTTGGGGTTAGGCCCCGCCGGTCAGCCTTCGTAGAAGTAACGGCGACGATCGCGCGACCACTGTTCGATATCCGCCTGTGAATCCTCGGCCAGGCACTCTTCGATGTAGTCAGCGGCTTCGTCGGCGCCTTGCAGCTGCAGGTACTCGATGGTCTGCCCGACACCGGCGCCCACCATGTTCTCGACATCGAAGCCGCAGCCCGTATCCATGTTCAGATGCTTGGCGGCCCACATCGGCTCGACGTCACGCAGGTCTGCCACATGGAACAGCAGATACGCGCACCAGTAGAGGTTCTCGAAGTACGGCTGGTCGCCTTCGCTCTGCCTGTACTCCATCTCCCGGCGGAAGATCTCCTGCAGGAGTGGCTGATGCTGCTTCGCATCCTCCGGGAGGATGTTGCGAAGTGCCTGTTCCCGCGCGGAAGGAGAGCCGATATCAGCGTCTTTCATGGATCGAACCGGGCGGGAGACGGGCCAGCGCTGGATACTAGCAGGAAGACAGGTGTTCCCCCTGGACCGCTGGGAAATGGCGTCGGCACTGCTTCGAGAGAGTTCCCTGAACAGCAACTTCATTCATGTACTGGTCAGTTCAATATTCAGGGTCGATTTCACCAACAAACGGATAATTCACACCTGTCGACCGCCTCTTCTCTCTCCCTCTCCCGGGGAGGCGGCCGGCGAAACCAAAAATAATTAAAGGTGTGTCCCGATGAACAAGAATTCGCTGCTCGCTCTGGGTCTGCTGGCTGCCCTGCCGTTCGCTGCATCGGCTGCCGATGGCCTGTCGTACAACTACGTTGAAGGCGGTTACG
>JAFAFD010000272.1 GCA_023423675.1 Pseudomonadota bacterium
GCCGCGGCGATCTCGTCGATGGTTTCCTTCTTCACCCGCAGGCCGGTGAGGATGGCGGCGGTCATCATCGGCGAGACGTCGCCGCGCATGATCTGCCGCATCAGGTCGACCATTTCGTCGAAGAAGATTTCGCGGTGCTCGATGGTGCGTTGCAGGGCTTCCTGGGGGGAGAAGCTCATGGGAATGCTCCTTGGATCAGGCCGCCGGACGCTGCAGGAAATTGCGCAGCAGGGCGTGGCCGTGTTCGGTGAGGATGGATTCGGGGTGGAACTGCACGCCTTCCACCGGGAACTGGCGATGGCGCAGGCCCATGATCTCTTCGATCGAGCCGTCCTCGTTCTCGGTCCAGGCGGTCACTTCCAGCGCGTCGGGCAGGCTGTGCTTGTCCACCACCAGCGAGTGGTAGCGCGTGGCCTGGTAACGGTCCGGCAGGCCGGCGAACACGCCCTTGCCTTCATGGCGGATGGGCGAGGTCTTGCCGTGCATGATGTTGCCGGCGCGGATGACCGTGCCGCCGTAGACCTGGCCGATGCCCTGGTGGCCCAGGCAGACGCCGAGGATGGGCGTGGTCGGGCCGAGGCGCTGGATCAGCTCCAGCGACACGCCCGCTTCGTTGGGCGTGCACGGGCCGGGCGAGATGACGATGCGCTCGGGTTTCTGCGCGGCGATCTCGTCCACGCTCATCGCATCGTTGCGCACCACCTTGACCTCGGCGCCCAGCGTCTGCAGGTACTGCACGAGGTTGTAGGTGAAGCTGTCGTAGTTGTCGATCATCCACAACATGGTCAGGTTCCGTCGCTTATCAGGAAAATGGCGTACACGTTTTCGGTGTAGGTGATGGGGCCGGCTTCGACCGACTCGCGCAGGCGGGAGCCCGTGGCCTCGATGCTGTTCTGCGGCGCGGGCGGCGCGGGCGGCGCGGGCGGGGTGATCATGTCGTCGGCGCGAGGCCAATTGCCAGCCTGCACGCCGTAGGCAAAGCTCGGCGCCACATCGGAAATGCTGTACAGGCCGCGCACGCTCGTTCCATAGGCCTTGGCCAGGCCCTGCGCGGACTCGCGGGTCTGGGCTGCCGCCTCGCCCTTGAGTTCGCGGCGCAGCGCCACTTCATCTGAGTAGGTCGGGGCCATGCTGCTGACCTGTACGTTCTCGTTGGCCTTCAGCGCGCCCAGCACGTCCTGCATCGCCTTCACGCTGGCGAAGCTGGCACGCAGCTGGCGCGACACGCGGGTGCCGATGAAGACCTGCCGGTTCTGCTCATAACGCGTCGCTGGGCCGATCCGCAGGTTGTCCGCACGCACGCTGCCCTCCACCGCCTTGTTCTGCTTGAACAGCGCCAGCACGCGCGCCACGTTGTCCTGCACGCGGCGGCGCGCCGCATCGGCATCCATGTCGGTCTCTTCAATGCTCAACTGCAGGCCGAACCGGTCCGGCATCACCGTACGGGTGCCCTGGCCCTTCACCAGCAGATGCGGCTGCGAGGGAAGGGTGTTGGCCTGCGCCCACGCAGACGGGGCCATCAGGGACAGGCTGGACGACAACAACCATGCGCTAAGCAGCTTCATGCGGTGTTCCTTGGCGAGTGTGAAACGCGGGATGCCCGTTGCCGCCGGCAGTACCCACAGCCGGGCGAGGCGCCCACTCCAAGTGGCCGCAACGTCGCATCAGTCTGTCGGGGTACGCTTTGTGCAGCAATCAACCAGCTCCTGTTGGGGGGAGCCGCCGTGCCGGGGAGCGTTCTGTTGGATCTTGCCCGCCGATACGGCGGCAAGGTGCGGTCCAGGACCGCGACGACCTGCCGCTTCCTATCGGAAGCGCCACCACTTGGCTACGTTGTTCAGCAGGGTGCGGGTCATCGGACAACTCAGGGGGCAACTACCGGAGGCAGCGGCCTGGAAGCGCCGTTGCTGTGTATGGGGCTAAGCGTATCAGATCCCGAACGCCCACGGGCGGGCATAGCGATAGGACAGATCAAGGGCTGAATCGGGGGAGTCAGTGTGACGCGATTGCCATTGTACTGACAGGGATCCCCCCTGATTTCCGCAGACAGCGGCCTGGCCTTGTGTGACGGGCCCTGCAGTTGCTCGGCTCCGCGGTTGAGCAGGCTCTCCGTGACCGCCACCCTTTTCCGGACTTTCCAGCATCACAGGAGCGCCCAGGATGGCGCGATTGTTCATCGTGGTGGGCGACAGACTCAGTAGTGGCGGCGGCGTGATCACCGGCTCGCCGTTCACCGACGTCGACGGGCGGCCCATGGCCCGCGTAGGTGACCGCACGTTTTGCCCAGCACACGGCCCCGGCACGATCATCACCGGCGATGCCACGCTGATTGTGGATGGCAACCCAGCCGCAAGGCATGGCGACTGGGCCAGTTGTGGATGCCAGCTGATCGCGGCGCAGCAGAATCGGGTGTCTGTGGATCGGGGTGTATCACTTGCCGATAAGACGCACACACCACGGCGCGAAGCATCGTCCCAACCGGGCACCGCCACCCAGCCAGCACCTGCTCCCTCCACAGAACCGTCCCGATTTGGCCGGCGTCGATCAGCGGGCGCGGTGTGCTGGGCCGATGACCACAGTATCCGGGTCTATGCGAATGCACACGGCCGCTACTATCAGGTGTATGGCCCTGGAGACGCCGCTCGAAACTTCCGCTTTGAGCGCAGGTTCACGATCGCCATTCCGCTACGCAGCAGCGGCGATGTTGAAGTCACCGTAAGGCTCAAGATCGCGCCTCAGGAAAGCACCCAACCAGCCACGGTCACAGAAGCTGAGGTCGCTGCGTTGAAAGCACGCATGGAAGCAGGTATCGAGCAGTACTGGAACGAAAAATTCAGGCTGGTAGTGACAGACCCCTCATGTGGCAAGCTGACCTTCCCCATAAGGTACAAGGTGGCGTGGGTATCCAGCGGACAGGACTACACGATGAACATTGCTGCGGCGTCGATGCGCGAGAATGTTGCGAGCCTGGAAATGAACGTATGGAAAGACACCAATGACTGGACGCTCGCCCACGAATACGCGCATTGTGTCGGAATTGCTGACGAGTACGCCTACGCGGATGAGGACTGGACACTTCGCTACTACGCAAGCGATGGCACGCTGGACGAAGCTGTCATCCAGCTTCCCGCAATCAAGCCGGCATCTGATCCAACCGCCACCATCATGTCAACCTCAGGCGCTGCCACCACAGAATCGAGGCATGCCTGGCCGATCGCTCTGGAAGCACAGGCTTCGCTGACTCGCGCCATAGGCAGGGCAATAACATGCGCCATCAGTTGATCATCCATTCCGCCATCCTCTTGAGCAGCAGCGCAATCGCTGAGACCCAACCCATGAGTGTAAACCCTGACTTCGAGGTGAGCGCTGCGTGTGCAGGACGCTCCCGATGCATTTTCGACCACGAGAATGTTGATTTCATTGTCACCATAAGAAATATCAGCAACGCTGCGATCAATTTCCCTCTGGAGTTCATTCAACATGGCGGCCCGTATATCGTGCTGCACGACAACAGGCGGGAATACTCGGAGTCAGTGCCATCGGGCATGCGGGACGAAAAGCTGCTGGGTAGACTGACCCTTCTGCAGGCCGGCCAATCCGTTTCGCTGCCGGGATCGATCAGCGCCGCACGGCTTGAGGAATGGGGCGGCTCGTCCGTCGACCTTGTGGCGCAGATAAAGATATCCGCACCACTGGACGGAACCTTCAAGTTTCGCCCGATTGGTGAAACGACGCTTCGCATCATTGGCAAAGATGTGGAGAAGGGCCTTTGATTCACGTTTGCGGCATGCGTCAGATAGCGCTTTGCATGACCATGGGATTGAGCAGCGTGGTCAGCGCGGGAGATCGCCCCATTAAAGGATGAACCGCACGGCGGTGCCGGGAGGCGACGGCCGGTCACATCAGCGGACATGCCCCTGCCGACCGGGCCCTCGACAGGGCGCCCAGCAACTACAACCCCTTGGCAGCCTGGGCGACGGCGCGGAACAGCGCGCGGCCCTTGTTCATCGTCTCGTCCCATTCCTTGTCCGGGTCCGAGTCGTAGACGATGCCGGCGCCGGCCTGCACGTACAGGCGGCCATCCTTGATGACGGCGGTGCGGATGGCGATGGCGGTATCGGCATCGCCGTGCCAGCCGATGTAGCCGATGCTGCCTGCGTAGACATTGCGCTTGATCGGCTCCAGCTCGCGGATCACTTCCAGCGCGCGGATCTTCGGCGCACCGCTGACCGTACCGGCCGGGAATGTGGCGCGCAGCACGTCGGCGTAGCTCAGGCCCGGCTGCAGCTTCCCGGTCACTTCGCTGACGATGTGCATGACGTGGCTGTAGCGCTCGATCACGAACTGCTCGCCCACTTCCACGGTGCCGGCCTTGGACACGCGGCCGGCATCGTTGCGGCCGAGGTCGATCAGCATCAGGTGCTCGGCGCGTTCCTTCGGATCGGCCAGCAGCTCGGCTTCCAGCGCCTGGTCCAGCTCGGGCGTGGCGCCACGCGGGCGGGTGCCGGCGATCGGGCGCACGGTCACTTCACCATCCTGTAGGCGCACCAGGATTTCCGGCGATGAACCGACCACCTGCAGGTCGCCGACATCGAGGAAATACATGTATGGCGACGGGTTCAGTGCACGCAGCGCGCGGTACACATCCACCGGGCGCGCCTTGAACGGCACGCTCAGGCGCTGGCTCAGCACCACCTGGAAGATGTCGCCGGCGCGGATGTATTCCTTGCTGCGCTGGACCGCATCGACGAAGCCTTCGCGGGTGAAGCCGGAAATGAAATCGGATTCGTCCAGCACGTCGCTGGTCAGCGGCGCGGGATAGCCCGCACCCGGCGCACGCAGCTTGGCGGTCAGCGCATCCAGGCGGGCCTGGGCCTGGTCGAACGCACCCTCGACACGCGGGTCCGCATGCACGATCAGGTACAGGCGGCCCTTGAGGTTGTCGAACACCGCCAGCTCGTTGGAATCCAGCAGCAGGATGTCCGGCGTGCCCAGCTCGTCGCGGCCGGCCGGTGGGGCCAGGCGCGGCTCGATGTAGCCGATGCACTCGAAGCCGAACCAGCCGACCAGACCACCGGTGAAGCCCGGCAGGCCGTCCAGCTTCGGCACCGAGTGGGCGCTGCGCAGCGCCTCGACCTCGGCGAAGGGATCGGCCACTTCGCGGGTTTCCACCACCTGGCCGTCTTCACGCACGGTCAGGGTGTGGCCGTGGAAGGCGTACACGCGACGTGCCGGCAGGCCGATGATCGAGTAACGACCAAAGCGCTCGCCGCCTTCGACGGATTCAAACAGGTAGGTATTGGGGCCGTCGGCGAGCTTCAGATAGACAGAAAGCGGCGTGTCCAGGTCGGACAGCACTTCACGGACGACGGGGATATGGGTGTGGCCTTCAGCGGCCTGCTGCTGAAACTGAGCGAGCGAATTCAAGACGACTTTCCTTCCGGGACACAGCGTTATGGGGGCGGACGACGGCAACGGGCCACCATCGCCACCAACGGCGTGCGGAAGAAAGGGTATGCGGGGTCGTCAGGCTGGACACCCAATGACTGTAACGCAGCTTCGCCGGGAGGGAAACCCCGCCCGCGCTACCCCATGCGTCGCGCCTGTTCCTGCGACTCCTGCACCTGCTGCTGGGCCAGCCCGGCGTCCAGGGCGGCGGCGCGGCCGGCGTTGAGGGCGTCGACCTGGGCGGTGCTCACGGCCAGCGGCTGGGCCATGCCCTGGGCCACCTCGACATGGGCATGGCGGCGCTGCGGGGCGTTGAGGTCGGCGGTGTCGACGGCAAACGCGCGTGCCCGGTCGTCGCTGAGGACCACGTGGGAGATGGTCTCCAGCCCTTCACGCTTGGCCTGGGCCGCCAGCGCGCCGGCCAGCTGGTCGCTCTGCAGGTCGGGCACCCGGTTGTGGGCGCGGTCCAGGGCATGGACGCCGGCTTGGGCGCCGAGGAACAGGGGGTTGCCGGCGTGGGCAGGATGATCGATGCCGATCGCCGGTTTCCCGGGCTCCGTGGTGCGGCCGGCCTGCCGGCCATCAGCGGCAGGCGCGATGCTCGGCTGCTGCTCGATCAGCGTGCGCGCGGCGGCTTCCTGCTTGATCAGCGCGGCGTCCAGGCTGGGAATGACGGTCGGGTCCATGCCATGGCGGGCCGTCGCCTCGCTGAAAGCCGCCCCGATGCCGCGAACCACGCGTGCGGACTGATCCAGGTTGTGCAGTCTTACGACGTCCTGCGGCAGATTGCCGCTGGGCAGGTGCGTCGCGGCCGCTTTCCCGATGCCCGCGGTTGCACCGCCCACGGTGGCCAGGGTAACCGGCGCGGTGGCCGTGATGCCTTTCACGTGGGACGCCATGAAGTCATAGCCGCGATCCACATGCGCGCCCGCAGTGGCAAACCCGTTCTGCAGCTTGCCCGCCACCCATTGCCCATCGTGGTTGATGGCGGCGGCCACGCGCTCGCCCTTCGCACGGACGCCCTCGGCGTCGGCATGGGCCTGGGTTTTCGCGTGCTGCGCATGTTGCTCACCCTGGTCGCGAACGGCCGCGGCCTGCCTGGCCAGCTTGTCGGCCACCTTGACCATGCCGATGTGCCCAGCCACCCACGACAGTGCCGACAGGCCACCGGCACCGGCCTGCGAGTGCACCCGGTGTGCGGTGGCTTCGATGCTGCCGGTCAGTTCGCGCCCCGAAGCGATCACCGTGCTGGCCGCGCGCGTGCTCACCTGCAGATTGACCGAGCCCATGTTCACCACCTGACCGATGGCCATGCCTTCGGTCTTCAGCACGTGCTCGACGCCATCGCCGGTTCTGTCCAGTACATGGGCTACGGCGGCGCCTGCTCTCTCGACCTGCTCACCCGCCCGACGGCCGATGTGCATGCCGGCGGCTGTGGAATGCAGCACGGTGGATATCGGGCCGGCGAGCTCCGCCACCTGGCTGGGTGCCGCGGTATGCGGACGGTCAACCAGCACGCCCTGCGCATCGCGCGTCTTGGCCTCGAGCAGCAGCTCGAGGCGCCCTGCCGCAAGCGGAATATCGCGCAGCGCCTGCTGACCCGGTTGCGTCGCGAGCTGTTCGATGAACTGTGCTGCAGAGGTCTGCGCGCCCGGCGACAGCATCTCGCGCAGCTTCTCGCCGACGACCTTCTGCATGACCGGGTCCTTCAGCACCATGCCCAGCTCGTTCGCCAGCAAGCCGTAGCCGCGGCGCTGCTGCTCGCTGAGCCGGTGCATGCCGTTCTGCACATCGTTCAGCACTTCACCGGTGGTCTGGTAGGTGTGCACGGTCTGCTGCGTATCGAAGGTCGGCAGGCCGTTGTCCTTGGCGTACCGCGACGGGGTTGCCGGATGCAGGCCAGCGGCATTGAAGGTGGTGGCGCGTGCGCCGGTGACGGCGGAAGCTGCGGAGGCCATGCCGCCGCCGAGAGAGTGGCCGGCTATTTCGAAGTTGTTACCAATGCGATCGTTCAACAGTGTCGCCAATGACATCGCGCGATCATAGTAATCGCTGCGCATGCCAATACCCTGCTGGCCATTGTTGAGGAAGTCCTCACTGCCGGACTCACGCTTTCCGTTGGGTGCCAGCGGGTCAAGAATCTCACCCATGGATCCCTTGTACACCACGACGGGTTTGGCCTCCTCGCCGAAAACGCGCTTGTCGGGAATGTAGATTTCAGCGCGGAAGCCCGACTCAGGCGGCTGCAGCATCTCCCGGATGGCGTCGTCCGTCAGATCGATCCCCGCTGCGCGCAATGCAGCCGGATCAGTGCTTGCACGGGTCCACCCAGTCGGTGGCTCGCCGGAATGCCGGGCTGATTGGTACACGTCGGAGGCAAGCCCGGACACTTCCCGCGCGTGGTACGTCTCCTGCAGACGGTCTGCCTGCTCGTCTTTGCCACTTGCTCGCAGTTGGTCTACGAGTTCGCGCTGCTCCTGGACAGCGCGTGCGCGCGCCTCGATGTCGTGATCCGTCATGACACACTCCGTTCACACTGTGGGCAAAAACAACCCGACAGTTATCGATTATCAGATCCGTTTGCTAATGTCACGCATCAAGCGGAGCTTGCGGAGTTGATATGCCCATTCATGTTGTTGAAAGTGTGAAGAGGATCTTCATCGTCTCAATGTGTGCTGCGCTGCTCATGGTGAGTGGATGCGCGCTCTCATCAAGCCACGGCGCCGAGAACTACTTCAACGGTAAGAATCTTGAGCTCGCCATCGCCACCGAGAATGGTGATTCGGACGCAATTCGCCACCTGATCAAGGACGAAGGTGTCGATCCAAACAAGACATTCGCACGCGACACCGGCATCCCCCTGGTTGCCTGGCCGCTCCGGGCGAAGAATCTTGATGGATTGCGCGCCCTCCTGGAGAACGGCGCAGATCCGAATGCACGCGCATACAAGACCGTGGATGGACGCAAGCTTGGCTACAACAATGCGATGGTCTACGCGGCCAAGATGGATGACCCCCGGTTCCTCGAACTTCTACTGAAGCACGGAGGCGATCCCGACACGCGCAACTCTGCCAACGAGACCCTGTTGTATCAGGCGTTCATCAGCGGAAACCAGTGGAAGAACGTCCAAGTATTAATTGAGAACGGCGCAAACATCAATGAGTCGAATCGGGGGTTCGGCGATGACACAGTGCTGAGCTGGTACACGGGTAGAGGTGGGTTCGACTATGCCTACTGGTTGCTGGAGCACGGTGCAGACCCCACCATCCCCGAGCGCGTTCGGGAAGGCTCGGGCAAGACTGCTCGGCAGTTGATGGTCGAGGACATCTACTGGGAAATCACCACGCCCGACAACCTGCCCTGGCAGAAGAAGTGTCAGCAGTGGCTGGCTGACCGCAACATCCCTCGCCCGCCTATGCCAGAGCACATCCGCAGGAAGCGCGAGGCCTTCAAGTTCCCGAGCAGGGAAGAAGACATTCCGCTTCTGTAAGGAGATCTGACATGGACTGTCATCCGCTTCGCCTCACCGCTTCATTCCCGCTCCTGGCCGCAGCGCTCGCTCTACTGACTGCGTGTTCACCCCAGTCGAGAAGTGGCGCTGACCAGTACTTCGAGGGCAATGCACTCGCATTGGCGATTGCAAGCGAGCAAAGGGACGGCGAGGCGATCACGCGCCTGATGAAAGACGAAGGTGTAGATCCCGACAGAATTTTCGCACGTGATGCCGGAATCCCCCTGCTGGCGTGGCCGCTCCGCGCGCGAAATCTCGACGGATTACAGGCGCTACTGGACAACGGTGCCGATCCGAACGCACGCG